>JAPXNX010000030.1:0-11017 GCA_033811795.1 Methanolinea sp.
GCGCTGGCAATTGCAAAAGGGAGTGCCCAGGCCCGGGTCCTCCTCCTGGTCCGGTCACAGGAGAAACTGGGGCAGCCCCTCTTCTATAAAGGGGAGCTTGAGATCCTGGAAAAAAACCTCGGGGAACTTGAATACCTGGTCCGGCTCGAAGAAGTGAGAAGGGTGCACAGGCTCATCTCCGACATGTATTACGAGATCCTTGCCCGGACAGTCCCTGCTGACCTGGGGTTCTGCCGCCGGACCTCCAGGCCCTACAGGGACGTTGTTAATACGATGCTCTCGTTCGGGTACGGCTTCCTCTTCGGGAACATGTGCGTTGCAATCGTCGGGGCGCATCTCGACCCGGATATCGGTTTCCTGTCCCGCGGTGGCGCCGGGCTCGTGCATGATCTCTGCGATCCCCTCCAGCCGGCAATGGTTGACGATCCTGTCTTTTCACTTGTAAGGGAAGAGCTCTCACCCGACGCGTTCGAGTGCAGCCAGGACCGTTGTATCCTTTCGGACGAACTGGTGCAGTCTCTTATTCAGAGGCTTTCCCGGACAATCCGGCAGGACGTCATCGATTCCCACGTATTATCCCTGAAAGAATCCCTGATGAAAAAGACTGACTTTTTTGTCCGTATCCCTGAGCCGGCATCGTTCAATGGGAAGTGACGACGGAAAAGTCAGAAAATGACCTGAGAGGTATCTCACATATCTCCATCTCCCTGATCAGCGCCCGGGGGCACCCGTAGATCATGGATGCGAACTTGTCGAGTGTCAGGGAGTCGCCGCTTGCAGTGATCTTCACGGACCCATCTGGAAGGTTCATCACTTCACCCTTGATGCAGAGCTTTCCGGCGATGTGGCGGATGCAATTCCTGAGTCCCACCTTCTGGACCCTCCCGCTAATCCGTATCTCGATTGTCTTCATCCCAGCCGGTTCCCCTGGGGAGATCATATGAGAGACTTTTGGTGTACCTGCCACACTAATTTTATTTTCATTTCCATTTGTTTCAACCAGCAATTATATAGCATCATACAGTTTACTGCTGGAAAAGTCCGCCCCCTCAAACGCCAAAATAAATGTTATTAGTTACGAACGAAGCCCATTATCTCTTCGTAAAACTGGTGCGCCTTCTCTTCCGATGCGGACTCGACCATCACGCGTACGAGCGGTTCTGTCCCGGAGGGACGGATCAGGGCCCAGGAATCACCCCTGTTGACCCTGATGCCGTCTGTGAAATCCAGGTTCTCTCCAGAGAAGTGATCCGCGAGCCTGGCAATCAGGCCACAGGGGTCCTTTTCCCTGAACTTCTCTTTTATAAATGCAAAATGTGGCAATGCACTGGTCAGCGATGAGAGGGGTTCGCCTGTCCGGGCGAGGATCGAGACCATGGTCGCCGCGGTCATTCCGCCGTCCCTGCAGAGCTGGTGACCGGGATATATCAGCCCGCCGTTCCCCTCGCCACCCAGGACGACGGGTGTACCCTGTGCAGCAAGGGCGATCATGGTCCTTGCCACGTAAATGCTCCCGACAGGCGTGTAGACAACCCGGCAGCCGTGTCTCTGGGCGATGACCTCCACGAGGAGGGAAGTGCTGACCGGGGTGACGATGACCCCCTTTTTTCTGCGGCAGATATGGTCTGCGATCAGGCCGAGCTCCACATTCTCCTCGATGAAGTTGCCCTTCTCGTCCACGAAGACAGCGCGGTCTGCATCGCCGTCGTGGGCAACGCCGAATCGTGCACCCGTCGCAGTGACGAGGTCAGCGAGGGGAGAGAGCCCCTCGGGAGAGGGTTCTGGAAGCCTCCCGGGGAACGTGCCGTCCATCTGGCAGTTGAGGGAGTAGACCCTGCATCCCATGCGGCCGAGTATCTCGGGCGTCGTCGCAGCCGCTGCACCGCATCCCGGGTCTGCGACAACCGCCATACCCTCGCCGATGGAAGGGGGAAAAGCCCGGGTGACCGCATCCACGTACTCCTCCACGAGGCTCTGGGCAGCGCGTTCGCGCCCCACCCTCTCCCAGTCGGCCATCCGTGATGTCTCCTCGAATATATGCTTCTCGAGTGCAATGCTCTCTTCGTCGCCCATTTCAGTCCCGTCGGGTTCCACCACCTTGACGCCGTTGTATTCCGGGGGGTTGTGGGATGCCGTCACCACGGCTCCCGCATCGAAATGGGCCCTGACCAGGAACTGGAGTGCCGGAGTCGGGAGGATGCCGCAGTCGACAACGTCACAGCCCGCCGCGAGGAGGCCAGCCTTCAAGGCACTGGCAAGCGCGGGTCCCGAAGTCCGGGTGTCCCTGCCAACGGCCACGGTACCCGGCCTCATCGTCCCCAGTGCAAGACCGATCCTCAGGGCGAGATCGGGTGTCATCTCGGTCCCGGCAATGCCCCTGATCCCGTTCGTTCCAAAGAGCCTTTTCTCAATTCTTTTCAATTGCATGCATCTTTCCTCCCGGCTGGCAGCGCGGTCTGGAGAGCACTGCCTATGAGGTCAAAGACCTTCGGAAATGCCGACAGGACATCGCCGGGTGTTGGACCGCCGACAGCGAAGAGCACCCTGTCTTCCCCTCCAAAATAGAGCCCCTGGTGGAGGTGGACTCGTATCCTCACCATGTCCGCTCCGCCAGCCATATCCTTGGACATCTCTCTGATCATTGGAAAAAAACGTTCATAAAACTCTCTTCGCTCCGCGGCAGGCAGAGAGGATGAACCTGCCGGGAGTGTGCCTGTCGAGGTGGCGAGCCCGTCGGTCCACATGACCCGAGCCAGTCCGCAGGGAGAGAAATAGTCGGGGAACCTCTCCAGGCAATTGAGGATGTCCTCTGGACGGGGATTGTCAAGCACGGTGTTCTCCACACCGTCAAGGTTCCCCATGATCGCCTTGGGCAGGGGAAATGACTTGAAACCTTCCAGGACAGTGAAAGACGTGCCGGAAGAAGAGAGCATATCGAGCACAGCCGAAAGGGAGACTGCATTCATGACAAAGACCGTCTTTTCGGAATCGATCCCGACTGAAATCGGGGCACCCGCCTCGAGAAAGAGGGTCGTATCCTTTCCCGCCGGGAGCGCAAATTGGTGGTGCCCGAGATGCTTGACGACTGCCACAGCCCCCTCATTTGCGAGGAGCGGGACGAGACTGCGGATGAAGGTCGTCTTTCCCGAGCCCGATGCCCCGCAGACCTGGATGACTTTCACGGCAGGTTGCCCCCCTCGTCTTCCACGTCATCTCCCTGCCGCCGGGATGCCGCCACCCCCTCCTCCTCATTCGGGGGAGATACCTCCTCCGCCATACGGGTATTGAGGATGTGTACTGCTGCCTTCCCGACACTCCTCATGACCTCCGTGATGCGGTCCTCTATCCCTATCTCCTCGTCTATCTCGAGAGAGGTCCGCTCCACCTCGAGGAGGAAGCGGGCGACCTCGCTTGCCTCGAAGAGGAGGTCGTCGAGTTCCTCGCTTGTAAAAAATCCGCACATCGCCCCGTAAAAGAACGTTGCACCCGATTTGTACACCTTCTTCTTGAATGAGTTCCGGGCCTGGTTCACTGCCTGGGGCGTATAGGGCTCCTGCATGAAAGGCACGAGCCTGGGGAGGTTCTGCCCGATGAACGTCATTTCAGCGCCGCTCCGCGTGCGGAAATCGGTGCAAAGCCGGGCGATCGCCCATTCTCTTGCAGTGATGTAGGTCCGTTTCCGAAGGAACTTATTCACTTTTTGATACGTCTCCCCGTCCACTTTCTTGAACTTGCGGTACTTGTTCACGTCATCCTGTCCGAAACGCGTGCGCATTGCCGGGTTCCACCTCCAGTCACTTTCATTTTTTCCTTTCGAGGTCAGGTAAATTACACCTTCTTACTATATAGCATCTTATGGTTTATCCTAAAAAGAAAGTTATCAGGACAGCTCATTTCACCCATCCTCGAACTCAGACGCGTGGTGCCAGGGAACTTTTTCCCGGCCTCGTCAGAGAGAACTGTGGCTTTCCCGCGTCGAGGGGACGCCGGGAGTGGACTCGAGGAAGTAGGTCCCTTCGACCCCTCGGGGACCCGGACACGACCCGGCCCTGAAGAGAAACGTGCAAGGCATACCGTCATGGCGGACTAGGGAGAGCTCGACAAGTCCCCTCCCGCGTTCCACCTCTATCCGGGAGAGTAACTCTGCAAGCGACTTGTGCTGCCCTTTCACGGCAACATCAAAAAGGTTGGTGGATTTTCCCGTGCCGGCAGGGCACGTGCCTTCGACAAAATCTCTTGCCGCACTGTTCAGGAAGACGACTTCACCTGCGGGCGAGACCTCAAGGTATAGGCCGGGAATTGCATCGGCGAGCATGTGCTGGTGGGAACGCATTCTCTTTCGGGCATCATCGGTGTCTTTGCCGCACGGGGGAAATGCGTATGCAAGTACGAGGGCCTTTCCCCTGAATTCACCCCAGGAAAAAGATACCGGCAGTGGCAGGTTCTGCCCCTTTTTTGTCCTCATGATGAGGTGGAGTGTCATTTTCTCGTGCAACTCGAGCCGGTCCACGAAATGGGACCATTCATTTCGGGATAGGAACGGGTCAAGGTCGGCGGCATGGAGGAGGCAGAGTTCCCGGAAAGAATATCCAAGGGCCGCACACGCGGATTTGTTGGCATATAATATGTTGCCACGGTCATCGAAGCAGAATATCGGTATGCCCGCGCTCTCCACGGAGTAGCGCATGACCTGGAGAGCACCCTCCCTCCGGAACCTCTCCGCTGCGAGCTTTATAGAGTGGATAAGTTCCGCGAACTGCGAGCGGGGATCTCCTCCCTTCTGGATGTAAAAATCGGCCCCGCTATTTAAAGCCTCCATGACGACGTGTTCCCTTCCCCTGCCTGTGAATATGATGAAAGGCGTCTCGATTCCAAGTTTTCGCACGGTTTTCAGGAAGGAGATCCCATCCATTCCCGGCATCTCGTAGTCCGAGACGATAACGTCATAGGTCCGCTCTCTGAGTATCTCCAGAGCCTGCTCCGCTGAATAGCAGGTGTCGACTTTGATCTCGCCGGTCTTTTCGAGGTAGAGCCTGGAGACATCCAGAAGGGCTGGCTCGTCATCCACGAACAGGACTGTTATCATGGGAAAAATGCCTTCCTGGCAATCAATCGTGAAAAATAATCTGGACTTCCATAAAAATATTTGTACTTACGCAAATTTTAAAGGCTCTTCGCTACTTTTGAGGGGGGTGATTGTGTACGAGCGAAGGCTCTCAACCTCCTACACACCAACTAGGCAGAGGAGACCCTGCCGCATTTGAAAGGTGTTGCGGCGGCACGAGAAATGCCTGGATGCTTGGATCGAGTTTGAACGAGGCGCGAAATTTCCCATGTCGGGAATGCGGAGAAAGCGAGTGCCTGGTGACAGGATACCGTTGAGAAAGAACCCTTCATCATCATTTTAAGTGGGTAAATTGAACTCGATCGAACCATACCTTATAGAGACCATTGTGATGAAGTTAATGGTATTCCCTTACCTTCTCGTATTACCTATCAAAACTTCTGGATATTCATTACCTGGCCAAATATTTGATTCTGTACCCTTGCTTCATACGATTATTGAGATGCTCCTGGTTTTGCCAGTTGTTGAACCGCCGCCGGGGCGCCCTTCGGGGGCGGCGGGGTCCCTTGCAATGGGGGTGTGGGGGCGGCAGCCCCCACTCGCACTCACTTTCTTACCCACTCAAAATAGCGAAGAGCCAGAAAGAATGGCGGCATCCCGACTTTTTCCAATTCCAAACATACGTTCATTGCCAGGTCCACGGGTGATGTACAGGTCTCTTCAGATCGATGCCGCGTAAAACATTGAAATGTCACAGGGACGGGGCATTGAATCAGGTGATTGGTGATTGTGGCCACCTTTCCGAACCGGTTTTTCCGGGCCGGGACCTTCGGCACGTCTATAAAGCCGCATAAATGCAAAACTTTGTTCATGTCATAATTTTACATGACTTCATGGGAGAAAAGTCGAATTCGCAGGTATAAAAAGGTCGATTTATCGAGATTTTCTATGCTCTCGAAATATACCGGGCATGACCGGGGGAGTCCCCTTCATATATCCTGGTGATGTGGATTTCGCAGAATAGAGATTCTGCGCAAAAGGTTTATAATTCGAGCAAAAAAAGAATAGAACATGCCAGGGGGATTTTTCTCGGAGTGGCTCGGACGCTACCGTCACTACCTGAGAATGCGGAACTATTCCCCGAGGACCATCCAGAGTTACGAGCAGGTCGTGAGGCATTTTGCCTACTACGTGTGGCTCCGGCGGAATATCGACCCCCAGAAGCTCATGGTGTACTGGGAGGACTTCTCGAAGGCGCGCGCAGAGACCGATGTCGAAGTAGAGCCTGCCATCCTCGAGGACTACCTCTCGTTCATGAGCTCCACGCGGACTTACAAGCCGAAGACCCTGCACCGCATCATCTCGACGCTCAGCTCTTTTTATCGGTTTCTCTATTCCCAGGGTGCTGTCACGACCAACCCCCTTATAGGAGTGGAACGCCCGAAGATCAAGGGGCAGGAGCTCCGGTACCTGAAGCACAGCCAGGTCATCCGGTTGATAGAGTCCATCGAGGACCAACGGGACCGCCTCATTGTCAGGACAATTTATGCAACCGGTGTCAGGGTCTCGGAACTGTGCGGCATCAACATCGAGGACATAGATTTCGAGGACGGGACGATCCGCGTGCGAGGCAAGGGCGGAAAGATCAGGATTGTTTTCGTCGACCCTGACACTCTCGACGAGATGGACAAGTTCATCGGCTCACGCATCGAGGGCCCCCTGTTCCCAGGGCAGATGGGTCACAATATCTCCCCACGGGCAGTCCAGCAAATATTCCGGAAGTACGCTCCCGAGGGGATAACCCCCCACAAGATCCGGCACAGCTATGCGAGCGAGCTGTACAGGCGTTCCAAGAACCTCCGTGTCGTCCAGGAGAACCTCGGCCATACATCCATCAAGACAACCGAGATCTACCTGCATACAGATCTCGAGGAGAGAAAAAAGGTCTACCAGGAATATTTTCCGCTTGCGGGGCGGCAGGGAAAGCGCGGGGAAAAGGAGGTTGACCGTGAAGCATAGCGGGGCACGTTCTCCCATAATTCGCATGGTACCTTTTCGTTCACAGACTTTTCCGATGAAAACCGCGGACATGGTTTCATGCCAAATTCGCGTGAAGCAGGGTTCGTACCATCTCTTCGGGCCTGCAGTTCAGCCAGGTAGGAATGCCCGAAAAATACTACCCGGAACCCCTGTTTCGCCATGGGACCAGATGGCGATCAAAGGTTCATGCACCGGGATCTCGCTTTTTCCAACGTGATCGAAGCCGCTTTTACCTGGATAACGGTGCCGGTTCCCGGCCATTTTATAAATCATATGATGCTATACAATAAGTCGTATTTCTTTTCCGGATTTTGACTGACGCCTGATCTCAATTTTCACCCATTATAAAAAAATCCTGGTTGCCTAATACTAATGCGTGTATGAAAACCAATCCAAACCCGCACGCACTCGCTATACTCTTAAGGAATGAACGAAAATAGTCTCTAGAGCGCACGCGATCCTGTACAAATAATAGTCCCTGTCGAAAAAACCAGGATGAAAGTGCACCAGGAGAAACCCTGTGGAAAATGGAATCACCGTCCCGGAGGAATGGGAGCATATCTTTCATTTTCTCAAGGAGCGCAGGGGCGGGATGGTGTACGTTGTCGGTGCCGCAGATAGGGGAAAGACAACATTTTGCCGCTGGCTGAGTTCCCGCCTGACCGAAATTGGCACGACAGGGTTCCTTGACTGCGATATCGGCCAGTCCACGCTGGGTCCCCCCGCGACACTCGGTCTGGCACTCTATTCCGGCAGTCCGGAAGCCCCAATATCCACCTATTTCCGCTTCGTCGGTGCTGTCACCCCGAGCGGTCACATGGTCCAGGAGCTCGTGGGAGCCCTCCGCTTAAAGGAAAAAGCGCGGGAAGAAGGCGCCTCGTACATCGTGGCAGACTCCCCCGGCTGGGTCGTCGAGCCTGCTGCCCAGGAGTTCCATGTCAGGATGATAGACCTCCTCCAGCCGGACGTCGTTGCCGGGTTCGAGAGAGGTCCAGAGCTCGAAGGTATACTCGTGAACTTCCGTCGCCATCCGCGCATCAGGATCTTCGAATGCGCAACGCCCGCGGAGGTCGTGGAGAGGAAGAGGGACTGGAGGAAGCTTTACCGGTTCCAGCGTTTTTCTGAGTATTTCTCGTGCGCCATACCCCACGCACGGTTCCTGTCGGGCCTTGGAATTCATGGCAGGATACCGGAATCGTTCTGCGAGGATGCATGGCGCGACCTCCTCATCGCTCTCTGCGATCCGGAGATGATGGTCGTTGCCTTGGGGCTTGTTGACAGGCTCGACCTTGTGACAGGCACACTTTCCTTTCGGGCACCCCCCCACGATGTCCACAGGGTCGCAACTGTCCATGTGGGTTCCATCCAGGTCGACCTCTCCAATCCTCCGGGAAGGGTTTCACAAGGCACACGGCCGATCTCATGGCGGCAATCGACCCTTTCCGACGGGGAAGACCCCTCTCCTCCAGTTCGAGCGTCGCCCTCGCCTGGTGCACGGGCAGGCCGGGAACACCATTCACCCGGAGAACCAGGCATAGGCAGCTGAAATACCCATGCAGTATGTTGTCACCGGCGGGGCGGGTTTCATCGGTTCGCATCTCGTCGAGGCCCTCTCGCTTGCAGGTCATGAACTGACTGTTATCGACGACCTCTCCACCGGAAGGCTTGGAAACATCGGCAGCGTCTCTGCAAATCCCCGCGTCAGGTTCGTACAGGGCACAGTCCTCGATCTCGCACTCCTCCTGGAGGAGTTCCGGGGCATGGACGGGGTCTTTCACCAGGCAGCATACGTCTCGGTCCCCGGTTCCATACAGCACCCCCTGCAGAACCACGAAGTCACGCTCACCGGGACCCTCAACGTCCTCCTGGCTGCAAGGGACATGGGGGTGAAGAAGGTGGTGCATGCATCTTCTGCGGCAGTTTACGGGAATCTGCCCGGGATCCCCAAGAGAGAAGACATGCCTGTCGAACCCCTCTCCCCGTATGCCGTTGCAAAGTATGCGGGCGAGCAGTACTGCAGAGTCCTCGGGCTGCTCTATGACCTCCCGACTGTCTCTCTTCGCTACTTCAACGTGTACGGGGCGAGGCAGGACCCGAGATCGGATTATGCTGCAGTCATCCCCCGTTTCATCGCGAATCTCCGTGCCGGAAAGCCTCCCGTCATCTACGGGGATGGGACCCAGACCAGGGACTTCGTGTACGTCAGGGACGTGGTCAGGGCGAATATTCTGGCAATGGAGAGCGGTGCGGAGGGAGTGTACAATATCGGGTCCGGAAAGGAGACGAGTGTCAACGAACTCGGGGCGATCCTGATGAAGCTCCTCAGGTACAGGAGCGAACCGGTGCACACTGATGGGATGCCGGGGGAGGTCAGGCACTCGGTCGCAGACATATCGCGCGCTCGTTCGCTCCTTGGATGGGAACCTGCCTTCAGCCTCGAAGCGGGGCTCTCCGACACCCTCGCGTCATTGGAATGATGAGGCGTGAATGGTTCGCCGGCTCGCACACCTATTCAACCCCGGCGTGACTGCGGATCTCCATACCCCGGGCCATTGACCGAGGCCCCATGGGGAAAGAGAGGGCCTCTTCGGTCTATACTTTTTTCGGGCCTACTTCTTCAGCCCTGCCGCAACAGCGGCCCAGGCCATCCCAACCGCGACAAGGACGAGTGCTGGTGAGAGATCTGATCTCTTCGTGGGAGACGCATTTACGGGTGTATTTGTCGCCGGGACGCTGGTCATCATGGTGGTCGTGGCTGCAACTGTCGTGGTTTTTTCTGTCGGCAGAGTGACGACCGGGCCGACAAGGGCATAAACTCCCCCTCTCCCGAGTGATGCAGTCACGTTGTCTCCTGCAATGGTCGAGGAGAGGAGCGTCCATGTATCGTTCGAGAAGAAGGCCAGGGTACTGTTCTCCTCAACTTTTCCTTTCCCGAGGCGGAAGACGATCGCACCTGCCGGAGAAAAGATCTCGTCATAGGGCACGACGGCATAAGGGCCGGCTATGACCCGCATCCCCCCAGGCGCACCTGGTGAAGGGACGCTGACGACACTGGCCTGGGAGCCTGCCGGCACGCTGACCTTCACGATACCATCGGCAGAGAGGAAGGAGACCGGTTCCTGGGACCCGGACGGTCCGGAGACGGTCCCGGTGCCTGGAGACTGGGAGGCATCCCCTGACCCGACTGGGATCGTCTTGTAGAGGACCTGGGTCCCATTCACCAGGGCGGCCAGCGAGATCGTCCCGGAAGGCAGGCCATCAACTACGAACCCGATCTCGGAATTCGCGGGGCCTTCCTTGACCCCTGTCACCTGGAAGAGAGTGGTAATCGAACGGGCAGACGGGAGAGTGGTCCCGGAGAGGCGGAAGTAGTCATACATCCCGGCCGCGATATCATAGACCTTCGTGGTAGTATACTTGCCATCCGTGGACTTCCCGGAAACGGCAACGATAGTATCCTCTTTTTTCACCTCGAGGCGGTTCTGGGAGGTTCCCTCCAGGGTCGCCGTGATGCTGCTCGTCTTCAGAGAGAATGGCATTTGAAACTGGCTCATTTGGAACTGGAACTCTGTGTTGGGGGAGACGCTGTATGTCGCCTCCACGAGGAGAGAAAATTGCGCACCGTCCGGAAGGTCGGTCACGGTTATAGTGATGGGATATCCGTTTGCGATGGTTTCGGGGCGGGCAGTAATGGTCACAGATACGGCCGGGATGATGAGTGAAGAGAGGAAGAGAAGGACAACCAGCACCCTCCTCAGGTGCATTGCACTTTTTTCTGGAATCTTCATAAAGGATCCTGGGTTCGCCCAGGGAAAAACCTTGCCGGGGTTGCTGGGTTGTTGCCAACGGCATTCTGGTGAGCAATTCCAGGATCCTCTCTCTGGGGTGGCCGTCGCAGCACTGGGTGAACTC
>JAPXNX010000031.1:0-10595 GCA_033811795.1 Methanolinea sp.
GGTCACCGTTTCGGATACCGGCCCGGGTATTCCCGACGAGCTGAAAAATATCATCTTCAACCGGTTCACCTGGGCGGAGCCGGGGGAGCATGGCAAGGGACTTGGCCTCTATATCGTGAAGATGCTTCTTACCAGGTACGGGGGGGATATTGCAGTCTCCGACAGGGTTCCCGGTGACCACGCACAGGGGGTCTCGTTCCAGATGAACCTGCGCGAAATCGTCGGGCAGTGAGGCCCCCCGGCAACTCCTGCCCGGCCGGGCACGGTCCTTCGAGGTTGGTATTTTAAAGGATACTGGGAAGTCCCCAGGCGAAGAGTATAACGGGGAGGATCGCGGGCTGGTGCAGCAGGTAAATGATCAGGGAATGCCGCCCCAGGAAACAGACCTCGTTCCGTGGGAAAAAGGAGACCTCGGGAACGTTAAACCTCCTCATCCCGCCTGGATAGAGTACCTTTCCCGCAAAGACGCCCACCAGCACGACGCCCAGCCAGGGGACGAGGGGCGTATAGTCGAGGCTCGAGAAGTTATCCGGGTGGATGCCCACCCAGAGCAGGAACCCCGGACCATGGACTGCGCCGGTCACCGTCCCTGCCACGATCAGGGCGAGGCCCGCAGCGAGGTTTGCCCATTTGCAGGGGAGGAACAGGGGTGCAAGCATGACCGAGATACCGATCAGGTGGAGGATCCCAAAGAGGATGGGCGAGGCAGGGACGAAGGCAAGGGTGACAGCGGTTATCAGGAGGCCGAGCACGAATATCCCCGCTCCCCTCCTGATGAACTTGAGAGTGTATGCCCGGCCATCGAGCACATCCCTCGCCCTCGCGCCGCTGATAGCCAGGGAGAGCCCGACGAGGAAGAGGAAGAGGGTTGCAGTGCAGACCGCAAGGAGTCTCCAGGGACCGGAGGAGACCCTGATGTCCATGACCCCGAAGTAAGCAAGGTCGAACGCTGTGTGGAATGCGACCATCATGACCACTGCACTACCCCTGGCAAAATCGATCTCCCAGTAGCGCTTGGCGGGAGGTCGGACCGTCCTCCCTTCTCCGGTCGTGTGCCAGGGTCGAGGAAAGTCTCTCATTCCACTCCACCCATGTTTTGGTGCCTGGAGACAAATATCGATCCTTTATACGTTTCGTGCACGCAACCCTCTGGGAAGGACAGTCTCTCCGTGCCGCGGGGAAGGGGTCCTCCACCCATCTGAGGCGAATACCCATGATCGACAAGCTCCTCGAAGGAAACAGGAAGTTCAGAGAGGGTTTTTTCAGGGAAAACCTGGACCATTACAGGGAACTCACCAGGGGGCAGAGCCCATCTGTCCTCTGGATCGGGTGTTCGGATTCCCGGATTCAGACCGGGACTATCACCCAGACCATGCCAGGTACCCTTTTTGTACACCGGAACGTCGGGAACATCGCTCCAATGCACGACTGGAACTTTGCATCCGTCCTTGAATATGCCATCCGCCACCTCAAGGTGAAGGACATCGTGATCTGCGGGCATTCTGACTGCGGGGCGATCAAGGCGCTTGACAAGGAGACAGATGACGTGTATATCCCACTCTGGCTGAACAACGCTGTCGAGGCAAAGAAGCGCGTGGATGCCCGCATCTCTCCCCCGAAAACACCAGAGGAGAAAAAATCCCGTTCCGAGATGATCGAAAAAGAGAACATCGCGCTGCAGATCGAGCACCTTAAGAGGTATCCCATCGTTAAAGAGGCGCTCCTCAAAAAGGAAGTCCAGGTCCACGGGCTCTACTACGACCTCGAGACAGGGGTGCTCACGAAGGTCACCTGACTCCCCCCAACCTCTTTTCTATCTCTTTCTGCAACGGGGGCAGTGAAATTCTCCCCATCGGGACAAGGGTATCGTCGATGATGACGAACGGTATGGGGGGGTAACTCTCTGCAATGATATCCCTGATGTGTGGGGGTACCTCTTCGTCGATGAGAGTCAGGGTGACCCTGACCGCGTCCCCGTACTGCCGGAGAAGCTCCTTCTTCAATGCTTCGAATGCCGGGACGAGCTTTCCTGTCGGGTGACATTCGTAGAGTCCGCAACTCCGGGTGTTGTCACAGGGAAATGGGGAACACGACGAGTCCTTGAGGCCCACTATTTCGATGACGACTGGTCCTGCCATGCACTACCTGTTGGGCATGGAAATACATGAGGATGTGCATATCGACTCTTCTATGCCATGGAAATGAAGAGAGTCCCTCTTCGTCATTTCAAGTGGGTAAATTGAACTCGATCTAGCTGCACCTGACATAGGCCATGGCGAGGAAATAATCAGTATTCCTATATCCCTCGCAGTACCTATCAAGGCTTCCGGATGTTCATTACCTGGCTGAATATTTGATCCTGGACCCTTGATCCATGCGGTTGTTGTGACGCCCCTGGTCTTGCCAGTTGCTCCAACCGCCGCCGGGGCGCCTTTCGGGTGCGGCGGTGTGCATCGCACTGGGGCGTGGGGGCGGAATCCCCCACTCGTACTCGATTCCCCACTCAAGTTAGCGAAGAGCCAGAGAACTCCGCTTCCTGCCTTCTCACATGAAGCGTTCGAACCGGTCTTTCGACGCCTTGCAGACCGGGCAGACGAGGGGCGGGGTCTCCCTCGCACAGAGGTACCCGCACACCCTGCATCGCCAGACCGGCAGGGGAAGTCCTTTGACTCCTCCGGGCTGGGTGCCCATTGATTTTCTTGTGGACCGCGGCGGGCGCCTTTCCGGAATGGGCACGAGGGGCGCCTTCTGCTGCGCGACTGCGGGGGAGACATAGAGTGCACAGTAACAGGCCCCGAACTCCTCAAGATCGGGATCGCGGTAGTCACACGGGCAGATGATGTCGCGGTCCTCTTCCCTCCTGCCGAAGGCAAGCCTGCAGGGGCAGGACGGGTACCCGTACCTTTTCTCGTTGATGCAGATCCCCCTCGCAAGTTTCCGGACGAAGTCTTCATCCGGGTTGAGGATATACCCCCCTGCCTCTGCATCCCGGCGAAGCGCTTTGACTCTCTCCTCGACAAGGGTCCCGGAAATCTCGTCGTCGCTCATTTCAGCACCTCCCTGATCTCTGCTTCCCTGAACCCCACGATGACCCGCGACCCGTCGATGACAAGGGTGGGAAAGGAGCCGGCAGGGTTATATTTTTCTACCTCGGACAGTGCTCCTTCGAGTTCCTCCTGGGGGAGGAGATCGACGAAGACGTAGCTGTATTCCACGCCAAGGGTATTGAGGAGTTCCTTGGTCTTAGCACACCACCCGCACGTGGAGAGCGCGTAGAGACGGATGTCGCCCCTGTGCCTGCCGCTGACCCTGACCATCTGCATCACACGATCACCAAAATATCTTCTTACAAATGCATTGGTGGGGGAGTGCATAACTCTATCACCCGGGGAATGGAACGGGAGAGTCTGGATGGAGGTGTGGGGAGGGGGAAAAAGCGTTAAAAGTATGAGAATACCAGGGAATGCAAAATTAATAACCTTTCCCGGTTCCCAGTGAGATCCCATCTCAAAGATACTCAGACAGTTTCTGGATCTGACCCATCAGGTAGTCGATCCACTGGCTAATGGCATCGAATGCGACAGCTGCCTGTTCCTGGGAAAAATCCGCGAACTGCACGATTGCACTCTGCTCCTGACCGGAAGTGCCACCGGTATTGAGCATGATGGCAAATCCCATGATCACGATGAGGGCAAGGATGATGATAATCACCAGGACAGCAATGAGAATCATTGTCAGTGAACTTGTCCGCATGCTCCCTTCACGGATGGATTGTGGGTATGACTATTTAAAGAATTACTTCTCCTTTCCCAGGATACGCAAATTTTTCGCTCAGTCCTGCCGTTCCTTCTTCATTTCAGAGATCAGCATGACACAGAGGATCACGGAAAAGCCGAGTACTATCAAGGTGAGAAAGAGACTGATAAAGATCATCGCACCCTGGGCAGAGAGAAAACCAACCCAGAGCAGGGCTACAAAACAGATCAAGTAATAAAAGACCCATCCCCGGGGGTCCTGTAAATCCATGTAAAGCCCTTTCTCAGTGTCTTCATAAAAAGATTGTGATCTGCAGCCGGCATTCACGTGGGAAGCAGACTGTACCCCACTCTCATTCGATCAAGAAAGCTTCAACCATTGCAGGCATGCGATTCCTTCATGGATGATCGCATCTTTTGCCCGGCACCCTGTCTCGAGGCAAAATCTGCAAAAAGACGGGCCCGTAGTGTAAATCGAAAGATATATGCCCCTCAAGCTTCCCATTCGTTATGTATGTGTGCCCGTTTTTTGGACAGATTTTTTCAACCGCGGCCCCACATCGTGGAAAGCCCACCTCCACCGTCCATCGCACACGGACCCGGTGTGTACGTCCCTGAATTCAAGATAAAACCCTACTTTATCGTGGCGTCTGTTGAGATGGGAAACACCACGACAAAGTGCATCCTGACCGGCGTGAACCTCGAGACAGGGATGAGTTACGTCATCCGCAAGACTGTCCGGATGAGCAGGGATGTCAGAAAACCCAGGCCGGGCGAGGAGATCTTTGGCGAGACACTCGACGGGACGCAACTGACACGCGAATCTGTGACCGAACTTGTTCGCGACACCCTCCTCCAGTGCCACGCGGAGGCTTATCTCGATGTCCAGAAAGACCTCGACTTCGTGGTGCGGAGTACCGGGGTGGTCGCCGCCATGGATTCACCGGACCAGGTTGGCGAGTTCGTTCTCGCCCTTGCCAATGGCTGCCTTCTGGCCGGGGTGCCGCCACGGAAAATGACACCCCCCATGTCGAAGGCAAACCAGGCGCCGAAACTCCAGCCTTTCAGCTATGCTGACAAGGTCGTCTTCATGGGAGCGGTCGCCGGAGTCGTACCCCCGGTCGGGAGCACTGGCGTCGAGATGGTTGCAAACGAAATGGAGGGGGAACTTGCAATGGCAGGGATAAAGGAGGGGGCAAAGTGGACACCCGTCGATTTCAGGAATCCATGCATATCCATCGATTTCGGGACCACCCTCGACGGCAGGATTACGAGCGATGTGGCCCCGTCCGATCCCAACCCATTCGCGAGGACCATAGGTAACTTCTGCGGTCTCGCAGGGGCAGTCCCGGATGCACTTATCAAGGGGACAGGGCTTGTCGACCCAAGGACTGGAACTGCACTCGATATATTCGGGGACAGGAGCGTGGTAAGCGACTTCGCCCTGAAAGGCCAGAGCGAGGTTGTCAAAAATTACGTTGACCGTGCCCACCAGTTCATCGATATCAGACTGGTCCCGCCCGAAAGGAGAAGGTTTGGGAGGGTCCCGGTCTATGCCGACGTGGCAAAAGAGTCTGGGGTTGCCCTGATCGGCTGTGATGCAGGCGAGAACGGGAGCACTTTGCCGGACCTTACGGACCTCGGAGAGGAGATATACAAGCGGCACAGCCTCGGCCTGCTCAACGAAGTCATCGACAGGGTATGCGCACGCATGGCTCTTCGCCTCGTTGATGTTGCCAATGACCTCGGCCTTGTCCTGCCCAACTCCAGTATCGGCTTCACGGGGAGGGCAGCGATATCCGGGAGAAAACCGAATTTCATCCTTGAAGGGATCATGGAACGGAAACTTTTCGAAAATCCGAATGACCACCTCGTCTTCGTTGATGACGGTCTCGCACGTGGGGCCGCACTGATGGGCAGGTGCATGAACTCGCTGGGAAAACCCAAGAATCCCATCGGTGGAGTCCGTGGAGGACCATGCATAATGTCCCGGAGAATTAAAATAGGCAAATGAGGATCGTGCATCATGGACAATGGAATAAAAGACCCTTACGAGAAAACCACTCCCCATGCAGATACCGGCCAGGATGAGGATCTCTTCGATCTCCTCATACCTCCCGGAGTCCCCAGGAAGATCATCATGGATATTATCCAGAAATTTGACGTGAAACTCGTAGAGCGAAAACAGAGGCTGTATTTCGCCAATATGGATGGTGACGAGAGGGAGCTGCTTGCGTTCCGGGGGCAGAAAAAAACTGTCGAGGAGGTGCAGGACTACCTCTACCAGGAGCTGCAAAAGTTTATCGGTGAGTGAAGGTTCCGTGCCTTATTTCCTTTTTTCCCATTGATTTTCCTTGAAGATTAGCAGGCCCCACCATGTTCCCAGAGTTGCCGTTCATTCCCGCAACAGGAACGCAAGGAGGGCTTTCTGGGCGTGGAGGCGGTTCTCCGCCTCGTCGAAGACGACACTCTGCGGGCCTTCGATCACGTCTTCTGTCACCTCCTGCCCCCTGTGTGCTGGCAGGCAGTGCATGAATATCGCATCCGGTGCAGCAAGCTTCATCAGTTCCGGCGTGACGGTATATCCCAAAAAAGCGCGGAGCCTTGCATCGCGATCCTTTTCTGTTCCCATCGAGACCCATGTATCGGTCATGACCACGTGGGCATCCCTTACGGCCTCCTCCGGGTCCCTGACTATATTCACCCTGCCGCCATGTGCGCGTGCCGTCTCGATGAACCGTTCCGGCGGCTCGAAACCCGGCGGTGTGGCAATGTTGAGTTCCATTCCAGTGAGGATGGAGGAGAGGATGAGGGAGTTGCATACGTTGTCGCCGTCTCCGACCCACCCGACCTGTATCCCCCTGGTCTTTCTGAAGCGCTCCCTGATGGTCATTATATCGGCGAGGATCTGGCAGGGATGTTCCAGGTCGGAGAGCCCGTTGATGACTGGGATCGTTGCGTAGCGTGCGAACTCCTCGATAGTGGAGTGCCGGTGCGCCCGGATTATCACTCCGGAGACGTACCGCGATGCCACCCGCGCCGTATCCCGAATCTCCTCTCCTCTCCCAATCTGCATATCCTGGACATTCAAGAAAAGCGCGGTCCCCCCCAGTTCCGCCATCCCGACCTCGAATGAGATGCGTGTCCGTGTCGATGACTTCTCGAAGATCATGGCGAGGGTCTTTCCGGCGAGACATGCGCGTGATTTATTTTCCCTTCGCATCGCCTTCATGCGGACAGCCTCGGCAAGGAGACGGTCCAGTTCACCGGCTGATATATCGAGGATCGAGATCAGGTCACGCTTCATCGGAGCTCCCTCATGTGTGAAACCCTGCGGTCGAGGAGTTCAGGGGTCCCGATGTCCCGCCGGTGCCTCACCCTACCCTTGACGTTCGAAGCCGCGGTCTCTGCGATCCTCTCTGCCTCTGAAAGTGTGTCACCGAAACCTACAAAAGCCAGCGTCCTCGAAGAACGTGTAAACAGCGTCCCGGCTCTCTCCTCGACGTTTGCATAGTAAAGGAGGGCAGGTTCATAAGGTCCGAGGGATAGCGGTTCTCCCGTGGCCGGGGACTCGGGATAACCTTCGGGGACGATGTACTTGCAGACGGTGGCCTTGCGGCAGAAGCTGATCGCGAGGTTTCCAAGGTCTCCCTCCACGATCCGTTCCATGATGCTGACAAGGTCTGTCTCGAGGATGGTGAGGACGTTCATCGCCTCGGGGTCCCCGAAACGGGCATTGAACTCGATGACCATCGGGCCCTCCCGTGTGTTCATGAATTGACCGTACAGGATACCCCGGTACGGTGTCCCCGATTCCATCATTGCTGCGATGGTGGCCTGCATGATCTGCATCGCCTTCTTCCTGTCGCTTTCAGAAACGAATGGAAGGTCGTGGCCAGGGAGTGAATACGATCCCATGCCTCCGGTATTTGGCCCCCGGTCGCCCTCGTATGCCCTTTTATGGTCCTGGACGAGGGGCATAGGGACAATGTTTGACCCATCGGAGAACGCCTGGAGGGTGAACTCTTCCCCGAGCAGCCTCTCCTCGAGCACGACCCCGCCCTGCAGGCTCCGGATATATGCAGCAGCACCTTTCCGATCGACATGCTCCCCCACGATCCTGACACCCTTTCCACCGGTAAGTCCTATGGGCTTGATGACAAGGTCTTCGGGGCAGTCTTCCAGGAAACGGATCGCATCTTCGGCCTCGAGGAACACCCGGTATCGCGGGCACCCGGGGATACCGTGCCTCTCCATCATCCGCCTGCAGAATGCCTTGTCCGTCTCGAGCCGGGCTGCAGCCCTGGTAGGGCCGATGCAGGGGATGCCTGCCTGCTCGAGGCTGTCGACTACACCTGCTTCGAGTGGCGCTTCCGGCCCGATTATCGCATAATCCAGGGCGTTCTGATGTGCAAAACGGGTGATTGCCTGGATATCCGTCTCCTTCACGATAAGAAATTTCCGGCAGAGGAGTACTATGCCTGGGTTCGCCTGCGCCATCGCTGCATACAGTTCCACATCGCTGTTGCGGGACAACGTCATGGCAATGGCATGTTCCCTGCCACCGCCCCCCACAACCAGGATCTTCATAGTCATGTATCGTAACCGTGTCTGTTAACTATTGCTGTTCTCCATTCCGGCCCGGAGTATCTCGGATGCCTTTGCGAGGGCCTCGAGCCGCACGCCTTCCCTTGCCAGGCCTTCTTTTGCACCAGCTTCCCTGTCCACCACGGCGACAGCAGTATCGACCACTCCTCCTGCCTCCCGCAACGCCCTTATGCCCTGGAGAGCTGAACTCCCCGATGTCGTCACGTCCTCCACGAGGAGAACACGCCTGCCCTCCACGTTCCCGATTATCCTTCCGGACTTCCCGTGCCCCTTTTCCTCGCTGCGGACGATTGCAAACGGTTTTTTACTGGTGAGCGAGACGGCAACCGCCAGGGGAACACCCCCGACCGCGACACCTGCAACGACATCGAAGTTATACCTGCGAGATATCACGGCTGCTATTCTCCGGAGTGCCTCGGGCTCCGTGACCACCCTCTTGATATCGAGGTAATAGGAGCTCTTCTCCCCGGATGCAAGGGTAAAATCCCCGAATTCAAGTGCCTTATAACTGAGCAGGAGTTGCACGATCTCGTTCACCATGGGACATCCTTCACTCCTGCATAGTACCCCACCACGTTGGCCATCTTGTGCAGCAGGGGGGTGAGGACAAGGATCCAGAAGAGCACGGGGAGCGTGACCGCGCTGAGGAGCCAGTCGGTGTCAAAGAGAGCGAGGAGGAGGAATGCTCCTGCCACGAGGTCATACTGATCCGCCACCGGCCACTTTTCGCCGCTCGGTTTCTTCAGTCGGCGCTTGATGAAGCTCTTGACAATGTCTCCCAGCAGTGCTCCTATAGCAAGGAGTATCACAGAGAGCGGGGTATGAGTAGGGAGAAACGGCATGTCCAGTGCCCCCTGGATTCCTATCTGGACAAAACCAACAAGAATTCCCCCGAGGACACCACAGAAGAAACCCCGGTAGGTCTTGCCGTCGCCAAGGATACGCATCCCGTCGGAGAACATCCGCCCCCCGTCGATCGGCCGGCCGCCGCCGAAACATGCAGCCACGGAGTTGGGGACATATGCAGGCAGCATGCACCATAACGCGGCAACCAGTGCTATTATGAATGATTCGAGACTAATACTATACTCTCCAGTCACTGCAATAAAGCATAATTATAATCATTAAGATATCCCAAAAATTATCAATCTGACGGTGGATTGGTGTCATGCCGGAAATACTCAAGAAGACCAGGAGTCTCTGCCCGAAATGCAACGCGGTGCTCGATGCGACAATCCTGGAAGACGAGGGGAAGGTCTGGCTCGAGCGCACCTGCCCGGAGCACGGTCATTTTCGCGACCTATACTGGTCTGATGCAGAGATCTGGAAGAAGTTCGAGCGGTTCGAATCGGTTGGGAGGGGGATCGAGAATCCGCAACGAGATGCCCCGCCCGACGGCTGCCCCTCTTACTGTGGGATATGCACCAACCACAAGTCTGCGACGCTGCTTGCAAATATCGACTTGACCAACCGTTGCAATCTCAACTGTGACTTCTGTTTTGCGAATGCCAGGGCGTGCGGATACATATACGAACCGACGTTCGACCAGGTGATGGCGATGCTCCGGCTTCTGCGCGAGGAGAGACCGGTCCCGACACCAGCAGTCCAGTTCTCGGGCGGGGAACCCACGATGAGGGAAGACCTGTCCCGGATAATCGCCGCAGCAAAGGAGATAGGATTTTCCCAGGTGCAGATTGCAACAAACGGCATCAATCTCGCGAAGGACATCTCGTATCTCCGGGAACTGAAAGACGCAGGTCTCTCCACCCTCTACCTACACTTTGATGGTGTGACGAGGCAGACCAATTTCAAGATAGGAACAGACAGGAAAGTTATCGAGAACTGCGAGGAACTCGAGGTCGGAGTGGTCCTGGTCCCGACTGTCATCAAGGGGCGGAACGACCACGAGGTCGGGGAGATCATCCAGTTTGCAGCTGACCATATACGCGCCGTGAGAGGTGTCAATTTCCAGCCGATTGCATTCACAGGAGCTGCGAGCGAAGAAGACGTCGCCCGCGAAAGGATCACCATCCCCGAGCTCCTCCAGGATCTCGAGGAGCAGACCGGCGGAGTCATCAAGATGGACGACTTCTATCCCGTCCCCTGCGTCGTGCCCATATCTGACTTCGTCGAAGCATTGACGGGGAAACCCCAGATCCGCTTCACGGCACACCAGCATTGCGGAGCTGCGACCTATGTATTTGTCAACGACGACAAACTGACACCGGTCAA
>JAPXNX010000032.1:0-10426 GCA_033811795.1 Methanolinea sp.
ACAACGCCTTCTTTATCAGGGCCCCGGCACTCCTCTCGTCCGGGTTAAGCGAACGCAGCCGTCCACCCGAGAACCGGACGATCTTCTCAGGCCCCGGCGGACCGCGCAGCACGAGGTAACACTCCATATCCTTCCGGAGGTCATGCGAGAGGAAAAATGCAGAATTGACGCACCTGCATAGGATGTCCATCCGGCCGGCCCCTCCCGGCATGTCCGAGAGGGAGAAATCTCCGGCCGTCCGGGCAAGGTGCCCGATGACGGCGAAGCGAATCATGAGCAGTTATGTCCCGCCGCCGAACTTCTTCAGCATCCGCTGCATGTTGAACCTGCCCTGGCCACCCCTGACTCCTTTAAGCGCCCTCTTCATCATCTTGTAGTAGCGCAAAAGCTCGCGCACCTCCTCGGGAGATGCCCCTGCACCCCTCGCTATCCGCTGGATGCGCGAACTGCTGATAACAGAGGGGTCGTCCATCTCCGCTGCCGTCATGGAGTCCATGATGTTCCGGTACCGCTGCATCTTGGAACTGGTGATATCGTATGCGTCCTCCGGTATCTCCATGTTCCCGAGAGGCAGCATGCTCATGATCTGCTTGAGGGGGCCCATGCGCGTGACTGCCTCGAGTTGATTGTACATGTCGCGCAGGGAGAACTTTCCCCGGAGCATGGCATTGACATCGACATCGCCTGCGGTAAGCGTCTCCTCGGCCTTCTCCACGAGGGCTTTCAAGTCACCCATCCCGAGCAGCCGGGATATGAACCCATCGGGATCGAACCTCTCCAGGTCGTCAATCGTCTCCCCGCTCCCGATGAAGACTATCCCAGACCGTGTCTCTGCCACCGCCGAGAGGGCTCCTCCACCC
Organism: Methanolinea sp.; assembly: GCA_033811795.1. GTDB lineage: Archaea > Halobacteriota > Methanomicrobia > Methanomicrobiales > Methanospirillaceae > Methanolinea_A. The sequence continues at coordinate 861 of JAPXNX010000032.1, forward strand.
TTGGCAGTCCCGTCCATCTTCGTTATTATAACGCCGTCGATGCTGATTGCTTCGTGAAACTTCCGGGCCTGCTCCGCAGCCTGCTGCCCCAGAGCTGCATCGATCACAAGCCAGCGGTGGTGCGCCGATGCAATCGCCTGGATATCGATGATCTCCTGGATTAGATCGCTCTCGAGTGCGTGACGCCCCTGGGTGTCGATAATGAGTACCTCGGCCGATGCCATTGCCCTGAGACCATCCCTCACGATCTTCAGTGCATTCTTCTCGCCCGGGTCGCCGAAGCAGGGGACATGGACCCGGGAGCAGAGCGTATTGAGCTGGTCAAATGCACCGGGACGGAACGTATCGGCGCAGATGACTCCTACGCGCAGACCCTTGCGCTGGAAGTAACGGGCGAGTTTCGCTGTCGTGGTTGTCTTGCCGCTCCCCTGGAGGCCTGCCATGAGGATGACCTGGGGCTCGAGCCGGACCTCTCCTGGAGAGCCGACCAGCCTGACGAGTTCCTGGTAGACTATGCGGAGGACGTGCTCCCGGACTGTCATCCCCTTCGGCGGCTGCTCCCCGAGGGCGCGTTTCTTGATCGCCTCCGAGAGCTGCATCACGAGCCGGACGTTCACGTCGGCCTGGATGAGAGCTCGCTGCAGATCCTTGACCAGTTCCTCGACGGCCGCACGGTCGACAACTGTCTTCCCTGCGAGCTTCTTCAGAGCATCCTTGAGAGACGTCCCGAGCCGGTCGAGCATCAGGCATCCGCCCCGAGGAGCTCGTTGACGACGCTGGCCGGAGAGAACGGGACTATGTCATCGTAGCCCTGCCCTGTCCCTAGGAACATGACTGGCTTCCCAATGGTGTGCGCGATGGAGATCGCGGCGCCGCCTTTAGCGTCCATATCTGCCTTGGTGAGTATCACTGCGTCTGCCCCCACGGTCTTTTCGAACTCGTGCGCCCTGATGACTGCATCGTTCCCTGCTACAGCCTCGTCCACGTAAACGATGATATCGGGGTTCATCACCCTGCGGATCTTCCCGAGCTGGTTCATCAGGTTGGCGCGGTTATGGAACCTCCCGGCCGTGTCTGCAAGAACTGCATCGATCCTGTGCGCCTTCGCGTACTGGACTGCGTCGAAGAGCACGGCAGAGGGGTCTGCGCCTTCCTGGTGCTGGATGATCTTGATGCCGAGGCGATCTGCATGGACGTCTATCTGCTCGAGCGCGCCGGCCCTGAAAGTGTCCCCGGCACCGATAACGACTGAAAAACCCTGCTTCTTCAGGTAGGATGCGATTTTCGCGACAGTGGTGGTCTTCCCTGTCCCGTTCACACCGGTGAAGAGAATCTTCACTGGGCGATCGTGAGCCCTGATATAGGAAACAAGGTCGAATCCGTCCCCGAGGACACCCAGCAAAGCGTTGCGGAGCGCATTCACGACGATTCCATGCAGCGGCTCACCTATCTTCCTCCGGCTGCCTGTCAGGTCTTCTTTTACCCTGCGGAGGATCTCTTCGGCAACCGGGAGGGCTACATCGTTTTCCAGGAGCACGATCTGGAGTTCGAAAAGGGGCTCCTCGATATCCTTCTCCGAGATGATGAATTCCCTGTCTGCAATGAGGACTTTAACCCTCGAGATGAGAGAGGGGTCTTTCCCTGCTTCTTCCACCGGTGCTGCAGCATTCTTGGCCGCGGTGCCTGCAGGACCAGATTCTGCAGGGATATTCTGCTCGATACTGCCTTCCAGGGACCCTGTTATCTTCTGGAGTCTGGACCGGAGCCCCTCAAACATCGTTCACCACGCCAGTTCAGCCGCCAAGCTCCCCGCCCTGCACTGCCTGCGCCTGTGCCTGCTGCATCTGGTACTGGCGGTACCCTGCTTCGAGCCGGCGACCTATCTCGTTCATTTGTATCCGTATCTGGTCGAGTGTCTCCATCACCTTCTTTGCCGAGGCCTCCATCTCGGTAATGCGGTTTTGGAGGTACTCGACGGCCTCGTCTGTCGAGCGTTCCACGACAACCTCGGACCCGATATTGACGAGGACGCGGGCTGGATCCTGGACCCGGGCACGGACACTGATCCCTGCACCCATCTGGAGAAGGACAGTGTTCTCGGAAAATTCAGCAATTCCCCTGACTGCCTCTATTGCGGACATGGCTTCCACCCTCCCCTCCTCTAGGAGTGCCAGCTGCTGGGACAACACCTCTGCCTGCTGCCTGTACTCATTCAGGTATATTTGCAGGGACTGGAGTTCCCTTGGATCGACTGCATCCATGTCATTCACCCTTGTGCAGGGTAATCGAGTAGATGGTGATATACCTTCTTTTCACACGGTGCTTGCTTCCAAAAAGGGTAAATATGCGTTCCCTTGCCTGCATTTCGCTCGGTGCCTCTATGACCTTCGAGAACGGGCGAACCTCGTCGCCCATCCTGAAGTCGCCTTTAACCTCGAACTTCTGTCCTGCCATTACCTTTCACTCCAGAAAACCGAATACGTCCTCTATTCTCCCCAGCTCGAAGCCGGTCGTCTCGAGTCCGGCTGCGTAACCCTTCGAGTTGGCGAGGAGCCCTGTTCCGATGAGCCCTGTCCCACTGTTCACTGACCCCGTGCCGACAGGGATGCCGGAGATCTCCTCCACCCTCTGTATCTCGGCCTTCGTGCTGCGGGGGTTGACGAGGACCCCCTTGTTCGTGGCGACTCCTGCCATCCCCACTGTCTTCACGCCGCCCAGGGTAAGTGGCGTGACAGTAACGCCAAGGAAATCCCCTATCTCTCTTGCCATCCCTTCTGGCATGTCCGGGTGGACTGCTGCAAACGTGTCGTTGGCAAGGATGACGTTTCCTGCGGCGTTCATCGTGTGTTCGAGCAGAAAGACCTCGTGGTACTCCCGAAGGCCGGAGATCTCCGCTTTTGTTGCCATCCCGCTCACGATAAAACCCCTCGAATTACCCGTGAGCAGGGAGCCGATGATCTCGCTCTCCTGGATAGTAGTCGTGACGATGTCGACGCCGAGCAGCTCTGAGAGAGCCTCCCGGAACTCCTCTGGAGCCGACGGAGGGACCACTGCAATATCGTCCAGGACACGGGAGAAGACCCCTATGTGGGGAATGCCCCAAAACGAGATCGTCCTCTCCATCTCACTCCTCAGCGAGTTCAGCCTGGACCTGACCATCGTCGAACTTCATTGCCCGTACCCGTATCCTCGAAGGTGGCTTTTCCGAGCCCCGGTCCCAGACGTGTTCATTGATGGTCCTGTCGAGCTTGACATCCATGCTCTTCATGTGCCTCGAAAGGAACTTCCTGATGTCCCTGATCGCCGTATTGCTCCTCTTCCACCGCGGCGCCCTCTTTGCATCGCGGAGGGGAATCACGTAGATCTGTTCCTGAACCTTCTCTGCCATTGTGACCTCACACCTTCAAAGTGCTCCGTCTCCAGTTCCGCCTGCGCGGGTGCGTCGTGACCTGGCGCTTTGTCCGGGCCATCACCCATGCAGGAACCCTGCGATTCTGCTCACACGCCTTTGCCAGGCGCACTTTGTAACCCTTTGTAGATCTGCTCATGTAATTTTCACCCTCTCATATTTGCCAGGCCGAGAACCAGCGACTGCTCGTGGAAGGCTGGGAAAAACCTGGATGCATCTTCTCCCCTGGCGCGAACCGCCTCGCGAAGTTCCACCTCATAGTCTCCATTCTCCAGTGTACCGCTCTCGCCCATGGTAACCTTTAGTAATTGCCCTGCCAGGCGGTCGACTTCCCTCCGGGGGAAACCGAGGAGCGGCCTTACATAGGAACACCCTAGGATGTCCTGGATCGACTGGACTTCGTTCCTGGAGAACATGGGGACACGGTCGTCAAACCGCGTGCCATCCGCGACAACCCTGTACCGCGATGCAAGGCCGCAGAGGGCCGATTTGTGCACCATCTTTATCGCCTCCCCCGGATGCCCCCTGTCCAGGATGGAATCGACAGCGGCAGAGAGGAGGCCCGGGGAAAAGACCCTGACTCTCCAGGGAAACCCGAGCGCCTCCGCTGCCTTCTCCACGCCTTGAAGGACCCTGTGCTCCCCGAACACGTACGTGTTCAGTTCCGGGGAATAATCCCGGGAGAGGAGGATCGCTGCAAGGGAACTGTCTTTCCCGCCGCTGAAGAGGACTCCGGCCTTCATCCTTTCCTGGTGATCCTGAAATCCTTCTTTGCGGGCTGCAACTGCTGCAATATGGACTTCAACTGTTCGTCAGTGATCTTCTGTTTGAGACGACCGCTCCTTGCAAGAAGAACAAGTTGCTGCTCCACTGCCCGTGCAAAATCAGGGCGGGTGAGCTTGATGGCGTTGAGGCGTTCCCTTGCCTCCGGCTCGAGTATCTGGAGGAGGATGGTATGGATCTGCGACTCGAGTTGCCTCTGCCTCTCCGCCTCTTCCTGGAATAACTGCTCTTCATATGCCTGCTGCTGCAACTGGGCCATCCTCCTTCGCCGCAGTTCCGCCAGCTCGTCGTCACCCATTAGCCATTCCTCACTGCGAGGCCTGTGCCTTCTCCTCCCTGGCTATCCTGTCCGCCAGGTTATCCATGTAGGATATCCCTGCCGGGCTCACTTTTCTCCCGGTCTTCTCCTTCTGGATCAACCCTGCACTCTCGAGCTGCTGGAGGGCTTTTCTCAGGATCGACCCGCTTCCCTTCCTGAACTGTTTCGGTCGGGAGCCCCGGTCCTTCTTGCCCCCGTATATCGTGCGCATCCGCTGCACCCCTATGGGCCCCTCGATGTAGACCCGCCGGAGGATGGAGGCCGCCCGGACAAACCACCATTCAGGGTCGTGGGGAGGCATCTCCTTGTGGACCCCGGTCTTGGCAAATGCTGCCCAGTCCGGGGGCTTCATATCAGGTCTCTCCTTCAGTTCCTCGGCCAGGGTGCGGATGAACCTGTCAGCCGGGACGTCATAGACGGTTGTCATGCCTGGTAAAACCTCACTGTCAACGATTGAAATGAACAGTCTTTACTAATCTGTGTGCTGCACTTTTATATATTTCGAGCATGGAGCCATATCCATGGCGGCTGCCGGAGATATGGCGGGTTTTATCCCTTTTTTTGTTCCTCGAGCACTGCGGTCCTGCCTCTCACCATGACAAGGTTGGCGGATGTGCTCTCCGCTAGGGCTCGGGGGTCGAAATCCGCATTGCGAAGCCATTTCACCTTGACCCTGTGCCTCTTTTCGAGCTGGAGGATGACTTCTCCGATTAAAGACTCCGTGAGACCCTGCTTCCCGATCCAGACTGTCGCCTTGATGTCATGCACGGCGTCCCCCTTGTCCGTCAGTCTCCCCTCCCCGTAGGCGGGTCCCCGGCATGCACCACGATCGCCTCCCGCCAGGCACCAGCCCGCCTTCCCCTCATACTCTCCTCCGGACCGGGTACCTCGTCTGCCGCCGGCACAAAAGGCAGGTGACGATGACCTTGCCGCGTGATATCCTGACCCTCGCGTTTACCCCGGGGACGAGAAAACGGTGGCAGTGGTGGCAGAACTGCCTTCGGAACTCCCTGTCGAGCCTGATACGCTGCTTCATGGATATCTTACGCGCAAGGGAGACATATCTGTCTGCAAGAACTGGACTCGAGGGGAATGCCTCTTTCGCCCGTGCAAACAGGATTGCAATCCTCTCGCGGGCGATTCGCCGTGTCTCAGGGTTGGCTGTCCTCCGTGTCATGTGAATCCAGGGGATACCTCTCTATAAGCGGGACTCGATATACCTTTATCCGGGAGGGAGCGTGGGCTCCCCGGTGATGGAGACCCTGCGGCCTTCGACCCTGATCCGTTCCTCGCAGAATGCCCGGACTGCCCAGGAGAGGCAGCGGTGCTCCCTGCCGAGGATCCTCTCCGAGAGGCTCTCCTCGTCGTCCCCGGGAAGCACAGGCACGCATGACTGGACGATGATCGGGCCGGTGTCCATCCCCTCGTCCACGAAGTGGACAGTGCACCCCGAGACCTTGACCCCGTACTCGAGGGCCTGGCGCTGGGCATGCAGCCCCGCAAAACTTGGGAGAAGCGCGGGGTGGATGTTGATTATTCTGCCTGGGAATTCCCTGACAATCCGCGCACCGAGTATGCGCATGTACCCGGCGAGGACAAACAGGTCTGCGTGCAGGGACTGCATCACCGGGAGCAGGGCGGATTCGTAATCCTCTTTTGAAATGTACCTTGAATAATCCACAATGAACACGGGGATCCCTGCTTTCCTGGCACGCTCGATGGCATAGGCGCCAGGGTTGTCCGACACGAGGCCGGCGCACTCGGCCTGGATGTATCCCTCCCCGATCGCGTCGAGCACAGCCTGGAAATTGGACCCCCTGCCCGAGGCAAGCACGGCAACCCGTTTCATTCCTGGTTTTCCCCGTCCTTTTCCTCTCCCGGAGGGTGAACGATAACCTTGACCTTGACGATGCGCCTGGAAAGCATCTGGGTCACCACAAGGGTCGTGTGGCATTCCTTTATATACACACTCTCGCCCGGGTGCGGGATGTGCCCGAGGCGCTCGATGACCAGCCCCCCGATACTCTCGTATGACTCCGAGAGCGGGAGGGAGAGTTCGAGTTCGTCATTGAGATCATCCACCCAGACCTTCGCGTCGACGAGGTAGACCCCCTCCCCGACCTTTTGGACCTGGGGTTCCTCCCTGTCAAACTCGTCGAGAATGTCGCCGACGAGTTCCTCGAGGATATCCTCCACGGTCACGATGCCGACAAAACTGCCGTACTCGTCCAGCACGATCGCCATCTGGACCTTCCGGAGTTGCAGTTCGCGCAGGAGGTCATCGATCTTCTTGCTCTCCGGGACAAAGAACGGGTCATACATCAAATCCCGGATACTGACAGTCTTCTTTCCCGAGACCATGCTCGAGAAGATGTCCTTGACATTGAGGACGCCTATGATGTTGTCCATCTTCTCGTGGTAGACGGGGATGCGCGAAAACCCGGTCTCGTTGAAGAACTGGAGGGCCTCTTCCAGGCTGCTCTCGTCATCGATAAGCGCGACGTCGACGCGTGGAGTCATGACCTCCCGCGCTGTCGTGTCACCGAACTCGAGCACTGAATAGAGCATCTCGCGTTCGTCCTGCTCAATCGCGCCCTCCTCCTTACCAACCTCTATCCATTCCTTTATCTCCTCTTCTGTCACGGAAGGTTCTGCAATCCCCTGTGCCGAAGACCGCATCCCTTTTGCCTTCGTGATAGCCCAGATCAGGGGTGAGAATGCGATGGAGAGGAAATAAATCGGGCGGGCAATGGCAAGGGACAACTTCTCCGCGTTCTGCGTGGCATAAATCTTCGGGCTTATCTCGCCGAAGACCAGGAGGAGGATGACCACCGCACCGGTCGCAATCCCGACACCGATGTCACCGAAAACGCTCACCGCCACCGCGGTCGCGATCGAGGCCGCAGCCACGTTGACGATGTTGTTCCCTATCAGGATTGTGACCAGGAACCTGTTCGGGTCCTCCTTCAGCCGTGCGAGGATGTCGGACCCCGGCCTGTTTTCATTGACAAGTGTCCGGACCTTCGCACGGGTGACGGAGATCAGGGCGACCTCCGATGCAGAAAAAAAAGCTGACAGCACGAGGCATATGATGAATAGCGAAAGGAATAAAAAATCCTCAATCATCAAGTCCACGCCGACCGAACGGCAATTCTCATCTTTTTCATGTGCCCAGTGACACTCTATCTATCGCACTGACATTTTATAAAGCCGTCGATTCTCGAAAGAAACCCCTCATGAATTCAGATTCGCGCGAGAGCAGGGCGATCTTTTCCTGGTAGGAGAGCCCCTGCTGCAGGGCGAGATCCTCGATCTCCAGTGTGAGGTGGCCTTTATACCCCGACCGGGAAATGCGGTGCATGATGCCCGAGACCACTGGATCGCCGGAGGGCGGGAGATGCAGTTTCCCGTCCCTGCTCGCACTCACGTGGACGTTGACGAGACGCTCCCCGCAGAGGTCGATGTACCGCGATGCCACGCCTGGGCCGCCGGCTGTCGCATGGGACAGGTCGAGCGTGAAGGAGAGCCACTCTTCGCGGTCGAGGAGTGCACGCATCTCTTCGGGAGTGCAGATTAGAGAGTTGACCCGGTTTTCCATGTTCTCCATCGCGACCTTCACCCCCGACTCGCGGGAGGCATCTTCCAGCGCCTGGACATACCGGTCGAACTTCATGAGATCCGGCGGCCCGGGAGGCCTCTTTGCAGTCCTCCTCCCGGGATGGACCGTGACCAGGGGGAACCCCTCCCTTCCTGCGAGCCTGACAGAATCGCAGATATAACGGACGGATACCTCGGCAATGGTGGGATTCACCGAGGTCGGGTTCAAGTCGAGGATTGGTGCATGGAGGGTCGCACTGTTCATGACGGCATACGCCTCCCTTGCCCGGAGCAGTTCACCTTCGGGCTGCCCAGCGAGCCAAAATGACGGGGTCTCGACCCAGAACTCGACCGAATCGAGGCCTGCTGCCGCAGCGGCGGAAAGGATCTCCCCCACCGGGTATTCATGGAAAAACATGGTGGAGACCGCAAAAACGACCATGATCCTATTTCATAACAACCTGCCCATAATTAAGTGTTGATGACCTGGAACTACCCGGGACCTGCGGAGGACATCCCCGGAAATGCGCCGGGGATCTTGTCTGTCTCGCAGGTCTCGTCGCTCATAGGAGCCCTCCTGGACGACCCCCGGCTCCAGGACATCTGGGTCAGGGGAGAGATCACCAATTACAAGGCCCATACCTCGGGTCACCGCTACTTCTCGCTCGGGGAGAAGACGGGCGGGAGAAACGCCCTCATCCCCTGCGTCGTCTGGAGGACGAATGCAGCGAGGCTCCCGCTGGAACTCTCCGACGGGATGGATGTAATCGCGTTCGGGTCGGTGGGCCACTACTCCCCCATGGGGAGATACCAGTTTTATGTCCGGGACATCCGCCCAGCAGGCCGCGGCGAGAAGTACCTCCTTGTCGAGCAGTGGAAAGCGCAGCTCTCCGAAGAGGGCTGTTTCGAGGCATCGCGGAAGCGGACCCTGCCGCCTTTCCCGTCCCGGGTCGGGGTCGTCACGTCCGAGACGGGGGCAGTCCTCCAGGACATCCGTAACGTCATCTCCCGGCGGTACCCGCTGGAACTCATCGTCTCCCCAACGGCCGTGCAGGGAGATCTTGCCCATATAGAGATTGCACGGGCTATCCGGAGACTTTCGGGCCTCGCCGAGGTGATCATCCTCGCCCGCGGCGGGGGAAGCTTCGAAGACCTCTTTCCCTTCAACCACCCCGACGTCGTGAGGGCGGTTGTTTCATCCCCCGTCCCCGTGGTCAGTGCCATCGGGCACGAGGTGGACGTGACGCTCGCTGACTTCGCCGCAGACATCAGGGCGCCGACCCCGTCGGCCGCGGCGGAACTCGTCGTCCCAGACAGGATAAAGATCCTCGAGGAACTGGGCGAGACCAGGAAGGTGCTAGCAGGCCGGCTGCTCGCGAAACTCGATCGGGCGACGACAGAGCTCTCCGATCTCCGCGAGAGGCTCTCACCCCGCCGCATGGGACAGCGGGTGACCGT
>JAPXNX010000033.1:0-10413 GCA_033811795.1 Methanolinea sp.
TTTCTTCCAGTGCGGGTTGGATCACGGGAAGAGCGGCTCCTGCGTCGTCAGGGGCCTGACGCGGAGGATATCGGCCGCGATCTCCCCGACTTCCTCGCGGAACTCTGCAGGGGTATAGACCCCGAGGCGCCACTGGCCCCGCCGCGTCTCGTTCAGAGTGTGGAGCAGGGGCGAGACCTCCGAGAGCGGGACTGCCTTGTGCTGGTGCCTGACCTGGACGGAGAGGGACATGTCGCCCGGGAACGTGGGGATGTCCACCATGACGCAGGAGGGGGGGACCCCAGCCTCCCCGGCAATCTTCTTCCCGATCTCCTTTCGCCTCTCGAACGGGGAGCACTTTGCCAAGCGGGCCGTGTTCACCCTCTCCTGGCCGACATGGAGGGCCCTCTTGAAAAGATTTCTCTCATAGATCCTGCGGGAGAGGTCGCGTGCCACGGCATTTGGGGAGCCGAGGAGCGCCTGCATGCAGGCCGAATCGTCGGCACGGAGGAGGGCCGCGATCCCCTCGGCGTGGTTCTCTCCCACGTGCGCCATGACCGCTTCCTGGAACATCATCTCGCCGATTCTGCTGACGTGGTGAAAGTACACAGACGGCCTCATGAGTGTCCGTGCGATGAGGAGGCTCTCTGCAGCATGGACCCCTGTCTCGGCAAGCACGAGCCGGCCGTCCATCAGGAACGTGTTCCGGATCAGCCGGTGGGCATCGACGGTCCCGTACGGTGCACCCGTGTAGTGGGCGTCCCGCAGGAGATAGTCCATCCGGTCGACATCGAGTTCGCCGTGGATGATGCCTGACAGTGGGTGGGTGCCCTGGATAAGGGAGGCCACCTCGCCCGTATCGGTCCCCATGGCCCCGAGGACTACTGGTATCTTTCCGTATTCGAGGAGAGGGGCGACGTCCTGGTGGTGGCGGCCCAGGTACTCCCCGGCAAGCGGCTCTATCGCGTGCGAAAAGGGTCCGTGCCCGATGTCGTGGAGGAGCGCCCCCGCCTCCACGAGCGCCTTCTCCCTCGCGGGGAGGCCCAGCTGCCGGGCCATGGCCCCGGCGAGGTGCATGGTCCCGAGCGAGTGCTCGAAACGGGTGTGGTGGGCACCCGGGTACACGAGGTACGAGAACCCGAGCTGCCGGATATACCGGAGCCGCTGCAGTATCGGGGAGTCGAGCAGGGGAAGGAAGGGCTCCCCGACCTCCACGTACCCATGGACAGGGTCCTTGATGATCTTCGCGCCCATCCGGAAGAACAGTCATCTCCCGCGACGATAAAGAATACAGCACCATGATCGTCCTCCTCTCCGGGGGCACAGGCACCCCCAAGCTCATCCAGGGACTGCGGAAGGTCCTGCCGGACAGTGAGATCACGGTCGTGGTCAACACGGCAGAGGACCTGTGGGTCTCCGGCGGGTTCCTCTCCCCCGACATCGACACCCTGATCTACCTCTTTTCCGGTGTGCTCAATCTCGAGACGTGGTGGGGTATCGGGGGTGACACGTTCGTCACCCACGACGAGCTCCTCCGGCTGGGAAGCGACGAGTACATCGCCATCGGGGACCGCGACAGGGCCCTGCAGATCCGGCGGGGAGAGATGCTCCGGCAGGGCCTGACCCTCACGGATGCAACCGGGGCCCTGTGTTCGACACTCGGTGTGAGCGCCTGCATCCTCCCGATGAGCGACAGCCCCGTGGCAACGCTAGTCCGCACGGGAGGCCGTACCATCCACTTCCAGGAGTACTGGGTCCGTCACCGCGGGAATCTCCCCGTTGACGAGGTCTTCAGGCACTGGGACGGCCCGGACGAGGCGACACCCCGTGTCCTGTCCTCCATCCTCTCGTGCGAGGGCGTGGTCATCGGCCCGAGCAACCCTGTCACGAGCATCCTTCCCATACTCGAGTGCAGGGGGGTCAGGGAGGCCCTCCGCGAGGTGCCCGTCGTAGCGGTCAGCCCCTTCATAGGGGACGCTCCCGTGAGCGGCCCGGCTGCAGCCCTGATGGAGGCACGTGGCTTCCCCCCCAACTCGGCTGGGACGTCTGCCCTTTACGGGGACATCGTGGATGTATTCGTCCAGGACGTACGCGACCCCGTTCCTGTCCCCGGGGCGGTCCGGGCCGACACGCTGATGAAGACACCTGAAATTGCCAGGGAACTCTCGCTCCTCATCCTCTCCCTCATCCGCGAAGCACGCGCCCGGCCTCGTTCCACTACTACTGCCAACAGATAGGGTTTTTACCTGGCGGACAGACATTCGTGGAAGGAGCGGGAAGAATGAGCATCTTTCGATCTCTCAGGAGCGCGCTGGGGGGGGAGGGGGACAGGGCCCCCGACGAGGCAGAGAGGGAACGAGTAGAGAGTGTCCGCAATGCGCTTGCCTACGGAGACGTGGAGGCGCGATGGAACGCGATCCGGGCAGCAGGCGAACTCGGTGACGCCTTCATCGACCCGCTCATCAGCGCCCTGAACGATGAGCACTGGATCATAAGGCGCGGGGCTGCCCAGACACTGGCAAAGATAGGGGCGCCTGCAGTCCCTCCCCTTGTCGAGATGCTGGGATGCGAAGACGAGTCCGTCCGGAGGGAGGTCGTCCAGGCGTTCACCCTTATCGGGGCGACCTCTGTCGAGTCCCTCGTTCGCGCGCTCTCGCGGGACCAGCCTGCAGTCCGGGAGGGAGCTGCACGGATACTCGGCGAGTTGGGCGCACAGAGCGCGGTCGCCCCCCTCGTGGAGTCATTGAAGGACAGCGAGCCGAGTGTCCGCCGCGAGGCTGCGTTCGCCCTCAAGCTTATCGGCCACCCGGACGCCGTCGCCCCGCTGATCGCTCTCCTCGGCGACGAGTCGGGCTCTGTCCGCATCGCCGCTGCCGAGGCCCTCTGCTCCCTCGGGGACAGCGCCATCGAGCCGATGATCGCCGCGCTCGCACATCCCAGGCCGGAACTCCGCCAGAGGGCCGGACTCGCGCTTGCATCGATCGGTACCCCGACAGTCGATGCACTCGTCGCGGCGCTGGGACACGAGGACCCCCTCATCCGGCAGGGCGCTGCAGAAGTGCTTGGCCGGATAGGTGACTCGCGCGCGGTCCCCGGCCTCATCCGCCTCCTCGGGGACCCGGTCAGGAACGTCCGCCAGGAGAGCGTCAAGGCCCTCTCCACGCTCGGGTACCCTGCCATCGCCCCCCTCGTTGCGGCGTTCCGCGAAGGTGACATAGTGGTCCAGAACTGCACGATGGAAGCACTCTGGCTCATCGGCGGCCCGGCTGTCCGCCCGCTCGTCGACCTCCTCGACGACCAGAGCCCGGACGTGCGGAGGAGGACTGCACTCCTCCTCGGCGAGATGGGAGACCCCGCTGCCACCGATGCGCTGACCAGGGTCCTCGGAGACCAGGTGCCGGCAGTCAGGAGGGAGGCATTCGAAGCACTCGAGAAGATCCGGAACAGGGAGCAGGAGAGGGTCAGATCTTCCCCAAATGCGGACAAGGCGGGGAAGGGATCAGCCGGGACTTCCACGGGCAGCAAAAAAAAGGCCGATACCCTGTAAGGTACCCCTCATCCTTCCCCTGTTAATGAGAACCTCATTTCGAGTGCAACAGTGGGAACCTCGATCCCCCTGACCCGGGCCAGGTACTCGCCCGGCTCCCACCCTGCTGTATCGAACCCAAAGGACCATGTGCTGAATGATGCCCCCTCCTGCCGGAGAACCGGGACCACTCCCGATACTCCCGCGACGGGCAGGCTCTCCCCCTTCCTGGTCGGGCCGAACATGATCGGCTCAACCTCGACGAGGAGATGATTGCCGGGAGAGAGGATCGTCACTCCCGAGAGGACCAGCTGGTCACCCGCACGGTAGGTGCCTCCGGGTGCGAGCGCCCGGGATGCCTCTCCCACATCCCCCGCTCCTTCCGTTGCAGGGGTCACGTTCTCCTGCAGCTGGCTGGCAACCGGGGTTGCGACTGTCATGCCAGGTGTTCCCGCCGGCGTCCCTCCATCCTTTTCCACCGGTCCAGGCGCCAGGCATCCCGCTGATACGAGCAGGGCTGCAAGGAAGGCGAGAGCGGACCAGAAGGAATGCCGTTTCATCACCGTATGGTGGATCCGCAGGGCAATGAACCTTTTCTCCTCGAAATGATCCACCCGACGATATCCATAAGCCTCGAAAAGACCAAGAAATGAGTCAGGTTCCACCATGCCACAGGGAGAGAGACCGTCACCGAGGGAAGAGATCGTCCTTGCGCTGAATGCGAAGTTCCCGGTCATGCGAAGACTCTTCGGAGTCAAGAAGATCGGGATATTCGGGTCGCTTGCCCGGGGCGAGGACAGGCCCGATAGCGACGTGGACATCGAGGTCGAGTTCGATACGGGGATGGACACGTATTCCAACTACATCGGGCTCGCCCAGTACCTCGAGGAGCTCCTCGGGAGGAAGGTCGACCTCGTCCTCTCACGCGTCCTCGCGTCGTACATCCGGCCCGAACTCGGGGCCATGTACTCCGCGATCAGCAGGGACAGGGTCTACCTCGGCCAGATCCTCGACGAGATCGCGTTCCTCTCCCACAGGACCCGCGGGGTCTCGTCCCATGACTTCCAGAAGGACGAGACCCTCCGCCGGGCCGTGGCGCGGAGCCTCGAGATCATCGGCGAGTCTGCTGCAAGGGTCTCGGAGCAGACCCGGAAAGACACTCCGAAAGTCCCCTGGAGGGAACTCGCCGGCCTCCGGTCGCACCTCGTGCACCCCTACTTCACGATGGACTGGGGCATCGTCTGGAACGTCCTGAACGTCTACCTCCCCACCGTCGAGCCCATCCTCCGTGCAGCCCACTCGCGGATCGCGTGATCATTCCCAGCATCGTTTATTATGCAGCGGCGACGAATCTTCTTCTCGGCAACACCTTTCGTCCCATTCACCTGACAGGGCAGCCGTTTCCGATGAGCCAGTCGTACAACATCTCCCCGGTCCTGCGCGAACTCCTGGATAAGACCGAGAGCATGCTCGGGATAGATGTCCAGCTCGTCAGGAGGCCGGATGTCCCACCGGAAGGCCTCCTCGCCGATGAGTTCATATTTGGGACTGGGAAGAACGTCATCGCCTTCTCGAGTGCACTCCTGGGCACCCTCAAGGACTATACGATCTGCCGCAACTGCATCGAACTCCTTGCCAGGGGGTGTGCTGCCCGCCGCGGGAACTTGAAGGTCCTCTCGTTTTCGAGGGAGAGCGCTCTCTCCGGGTGCCGCCAGATTTACCTCGATATCCTCAAGGACGAGGGTACCCGCAACCTGCCCGTCTCGCAGAAGAAACAGCTCGTATTCCTCCTCTTCATGCTGCTCCACGAGGTCTTCTCGGACATGCCGCAGAGGCTCCTGGCAGACCTCGTCATCTCGCACAGGTTCTCGCTCCTGCGGAATGCACAGGTCTACTTCCTTGTCAAGGAGAGCATGAAGGACATGCACGACCTGGTCCCGGTCAAGGACTTCCTTCCCCAGCGGTACTACATCGTCCACAACAGCATTTACTATGCAAGGGACATGCTCCTTGCCTATGTCCTATCCGAATTCAAGCTCAACCCTGTCATCAACATCCCAGAGCTCCAGAGGTTCCGGAACCTCGACATCAAGGAGATGATGACACACCGGTGGAGCAGGTCGCCATGGTACCACACGAAGGTCGTTGGGGATGCCTTCTCCAACATGCTCAAGCGCACGATCGAGATGGACTTCAACAAGGATTTTTCGGAAGACTATTTCAACGAACTCTATACCCTTTCGACCGAGATACCCATGCGCTGGTGGGTGATGATGGGGATGCAGGACTGGTTCGTCTGGGACACTCCCGAAGGGAGGAGGAGTACCCTCGCCTCGCAGGCTGACATCGAGAAGTACGTGAGGGAAGATATCTTCGGGCCAGACTGACGGGGAGAGACCCTTTTTCGGAAAGGCACATTATCCCGGAACCACCATAGGTACTGGATTCCACATGCGGATACCTGTAAGGGAGGTCACTCCCGGATCCGAAAGGGCCGACATTTGCGGTTTCGTCCACGAGGTCCGTGACCTGGGGGGCCTGGTCTTTCTCCTCGTCAGGGACCGCACCGGCATCATCCAGGTGACTATACCCAAGAAGAAGGTCACGTCGGAAGTCCTTGATGCCGTCAGGGACGTCTCCCGCGAGTCGGTAGTCCGGGTGGCAGGGACCGTCAGGGCTATCGATAAGGCGCCTGGCGGCCGCGAGATCATCCCCGAGGTCTTCGAGGTCATCAGCAGGAGCGAGAGCCCCCTCCCCCTCGACGTTGCCGAGAAGGTCCCCGCGGAGCTCGATACCCGCCTCGACTCCCGGTTCCTGGACGCCCGCCGGCCGCGGGTGGCAGCCGTGTTCCACGTCAGGAGCACCGTTGTACAGGCCGTGCACGAGTACTTCTTCTCCGCCGGCTTCGTGAACATCACGACCCCGAAGATCGTTGCTGCGGCCACCGAGGGGGGAACGGAACTCTTCCCGATCGCATATTTCGAGAAGGAGGCGTTCCTCAACCAGAGCCCCCAGCTCTACAAGCAGATGATGATAGCGGCAGGGTTCGAGAGGGTGTTCGAGATCGGGCCGATCTTCCGGGCAGAGGAGCACAATACCACGAAGCACCTCAACGAGGCGACGTCTATAGACGTAGAAGTCGCCTTCGCCGATCACAACGCTGTGATGGAGATACTCGAGAACCTTGTCGTCTCTGTCTACAGGAGGGTGGAAAGGGACTGCGGCCCCTTCCTGGAGACAATGGACCTCGACGGGCTCTCCGTCCCCCGGGCCCCGTTCCCGAGGCTCCCCTACGATGAGGCGATTGCGATTGCACAGAAGAGGACCGACGAGCCGGTCCGTTACGGCGACGACATCGGGACCGCCGCAGAGAAGGCGATCGGCGAGGAGATGGGGGGCCATTACTTCATCGTGGACTGGCCCACCGCGATCAAGCCCTACTATGCAATGCCTTTCGAGGACAATCCCTCGGTCTGCAAGGCCTTCGACCTGATGCACCCCCGGATGGAACTCTCCTCGGGTGCACAGCGGGTTCACCAGCACGACATCCTGGTAAAGCAGATCAGGGACAAGGGGCTGAACCCCGAGAGCTTCTCGTTCTACCTGGAGCCGTTCCGGTACGGGATGCCCCCCCACGCGGGATGGGGGCTTGGGATGGAACGGCTCGTCATGACGATGCTCGGTCTTCCCAACATCCGCGAAGCCGTCCTCTTCCCCCGCGACCGGCACAGGCTCGTCCCCTGACCATGCCGGACCTCTTCGAATCGCTCCCCATCCTCCCGACGACCGTCGTCGGGAGCTTCCCTGTCGAAAAGGGCAGGGGTCTCCAAGAATTCATCTCCCCGTTCCGGCACGCTGTCAGGGTTGCCGTCGAGTCCCAGCTGCAGGCTGGGATCGACATCGTCTCAGACGGCCAGGTCAGGGGAGACATGATCCACGCGTTTTCCTCGCAATTGCCCGGGATACGCGGGCAGGAGGTGGTGAGCTCAGTCCTCCCCGCGCCAGGCCCCATCACGGTGGCAGATACCCGGTATGCCCTATCGCGCCACCGGTTCGTCAAGGGGATCCTCACGGGCCCGACAACCCTCTCGTTTGGCCTCCGCATCGCGACACCAGTATACAGCGACCGGGCAGACCTGGCCCGTGACCTGGCGCGGGCGCTCGCAGTCGAGGCGAAAGCCCTCGAGGGTGCCGGTGTCTGCATGTTACAGGTGGATGAACCCATCCTCTCGACCGGCGCAGCAGACATCGCGAAAGCGGAACAGGCACTGGAAGTGCTCGCGGGAAGTGTTGGTGTCCCGCTATCCCTCCATGTCTGCGGCGATCTCGCGTCCGTTATCGACCGGCTGCTGGCATTCCCTGTCGACGTGCTCGATATCGAGTGCGCAAAGAGCCCGCAGAACCTAGACCTCGTTGCAGCCAAGGATCTCGGGGGCAAGAGGGTCGCCGTGGGTTGCGTGGACTCAAGCGATCCCCGCATCGAGGACGAGGCCGAGATATCCAGGAGGATACGGGCTGCAATCGACCGCCTCGGTGCAGAACGGCTCCTCGTCGACCCTGACTGCGGGCTCCGGATGCTGCCGCTCGACTCCGCGGCTGGCAAGCTCATCCGCATGGTGCGTGCCACCCGGAAAGCACGGGAAGAGATCGTAGTTTAACCCTGCCGTTCTGCCTAGACGACGCGTGACGTAGTGGAGAGTTCTATCCCTTTCTCGGTGATGTTGTAGGGAATGAGACGCCTCGGGACCTCGGCGTTGCGGACCTTGTGGACTGCCAGCTGCCGCTCGATCTCGTTCATGATGATGACCTCTTTCAGCTCAATGACCACGTCGGCGATCCGCATGATCCTGATCTCGTCGGAAGTCGTGTGAAGGTCGCTGTACAGGATGAACAGGGTGTTCGCCTTCCGTTCTGCAACATCCTTCCTGACAAGGGAGAGCAGGCTTATGGCAGAATCGATCCCGTTCCGCGTGACGATGGTCGAGAGGGAGTCGATGACTGCCCGGTCCCCCTTTGCCAGGCTGGGCAGGGCTTCGGGGGGGCTGTCCCGTGCATCCGTCATGCCCGGTTCCACCTCGCCATCGATCATCAGGTAAGTGCCAATCGTGCCGTCAGCCCTCCAGAACTGGCGTGCAAGTAGGTCAAGCCCCGTCAGGGGCGATCCCTGGACTACGACAACGCTCCCTGCCGGAAAACCGCCCTCCATAGCGAGGTCCAGACCTGAAATGCCTGTCGATCGCCTATTCTCCCTGGTCAATCGAATTATCTCCAAAGATAAATAGTTCTCTTCCCGGTCATATAATCTTGCACAGAACCGATCTTATAACGCGGAAAACTGCTCACGCAGTATGCGCCTGAGGAGTTTCCAACCATGAACCCTGGGGAGCGAGCCGACCCGGATGACCTTCCTCGGGACCTTGTAACCTGCCAGGCGTTCGCGGCAGAAAGCGAGGATATCGTCATCGCCGGGTTCACACCCCTCGCGGACGACGACGGCTGCTGCTGGTATCTCTCCCCTCCTCTCGTCCAGTATCCCGAAGATGGCAACGTCTTCGACGGCCGGGTGCTGCAGGATGACGTTCTCCACCTCTGTCGGGTAGATCTTCCATCCCGACATGTTGATCATGTCCTTTTTCCGGTCGGTGACGAACAGCACCCCGTCCCCCTCCATGTACCCGATGTCCCCGGTGAGAAACCACCCTCCCGGAAGGAAGGTCTCCCTGCTCTCCTCCTCCATGTTCCAGTACCCCCGCGCCACGGCAGGACCCCTCACCGCTATCTCCCCGGGGGTCCCGGATGGGAGGACCACCCCCGGGTCTGCCGGGTCGACCACCTTCACCTCGGTATACCCCACGGGTATCCCAACGCTCCTGTACCCCCGGGTCAGTTCCGGCTTTCCCGGCAGCGTCGCGGTGCCTGACCCCACCACGATCGTCTCGGAGAGGCCGTACGAGTTGGCTATGGGGATGCGGTACCTCCTGTCGAACGCCTCCCAGACGGCAGGCAGGAGCTGGCCTCCCCCGCTGATCATCACCCGCACGGTGGAGAGTGCCTCTTCAGTGCCCGGCGGTGAGTGCAGGAGGCCATGGATGACGGGTGGCATAGATGCTAGCACAGTTACCCCGTACTCCTTCACGAGGCGCAGGTACTCCGGCTCCGAGAACCTTTCCAGGATGACCCACGTGCCCCCGGCACGGAGCGCCGCTATTCCCCACGACACCCCGATATGCCCCATGGGGTAGATGCCGAGGTACATGTCGCCAGGGACAAGGGAGAGGACTTCGCGCTCCACCTCGAGGGCTGCAAGCCAGTTACCATGCGTGAGGACGGCGCCTTTCGGCCTTCCCGTCGTGCCCGACGTGTACTGGAGCTGGCACGCCTCGTCAAAACCACAGGAGGCTGCCTCGCCGGGCATGGGATCCCCCTCAGTCAGGCGGTCGAGGGAAAGCGCGTTGCTTCCCGGAGCCCCCTTGCAGATGACCAGGTCCGGGAACGACGGGCTGTCGCGGATGCGCTCTGCAACCTCCAGTTCACGTTCACCGCAGATGAGGGCCCGGGCCCCGGAATCGGCGAGGATGTAGGCAAGTTCCTGTTCGCGCAGGGCTGAGTTCGCAGGGACCGCGACCGCTCCTGCCCTCCATATGGCAAAGTAGCTTGCCAGGAACGCCGGGCATGAGTCCATGTAGATGCAGACCCTGTCCCCGCGCACTATCCCTCGCTGGACAAGAGCCGTCGAGAGAGCCTGCACCCTCTGGAAAAGCTCGGTGTACGTGCATTTCTCTCCGCCCGAAGGCCAGATCACCGCGTCCCTGTCCGCGTCGCGTGATCTGGTTTCGAGGAAATTCGAGATGTTGAACATGGACAACAGCCCTCTGTTTTACGCACACGGACCTGTACGCCGTCTAACC
>JAPXNX010000034.1:0-10389 GCA_033811795.1 Methanolinea sp.
ACAGGCGGACGGTTGACCGAACCCTCCGGAGAATGATGAAGACCGGCAAAGAGAAGTTTCTCCCAATCATCACTGGACACCAGGGAGAACCCGGTTCCATTCTGACGAGGATAGCCCTTGGCGACACGCCATACAAGATTGAGAAGGGGGACAAGGTCATCTTCAGTGCGAAGATCATCCCCAATCCCATGAATGTCGGACAGAGATACATGGTAGAGGCCCGCCTCAACATGTCAGGGGCGCGTATTTTTCCGGATCTCCATGTGACCGGGCATGCCTACAGGGAAGACCATTACGAGTTCATTCACATGTTAAACCCCCAGCACATAATCCCCGCTCATGGGAACATCCGAATGTCATCAGGGTATGCGGAGTTCTCGGAGTCGCTGGGATACACCCTTCACAACGATGTGCATATCCTGTCGAACGGTCACCGTGTGAAACTGAATTGAAGAACGTAGTGAGAGGAGGAGGAGATGGAATTAAAACAGTACCTGGAACAGACGACAAACAAGGTAGACTCACTCATTCACCAGCATTTTGGTTCCGCGTGCGATGACCTCGCACGGGCAAGTGCACACCTGTTGCTTGCAGGGGGAAAGAGACTCCGGCCAGCCTTGCTCCTGCTCGCTGCAGATGCCGTGAACAGGGGAAGCTCGTCGAGAGTAATGCCGGCAGCCCTTGCCCTGGAGCTGACCCACAGCTTTACTCTTATTCATGATGATATCATGGACGGCGACACTGTGCGGCGTGGTGTACCGACAGTGCATACCAAGTGGGATGAACCGACAGCCATCCTTGCAGGCGATGTGCTGTATGCAACTGCATTCGAATTCATTTGCCTTGCCGATGTCCCCGATAATGCGAAGGTGCGTGCGACGGCACTCCTTGCCAGGACGTGCGTGGAGATATGCGAAGGCCAGCACATGGATATGTCGTTTGAAGAACAGGACGATGTTTCCGAGGGGGACTACTTCAAGCTCGTCGAGAAGAAAACCGGTGCCCTTTATGCAGCTGCAGCAGGGATAGGGAGCATCCTTGCGCAGGGCAACCCCACTTACACCGATGCTCTCTTTCACTTCGGGCAGGGTATAGGGATGGCATTCCAGATACAGGATGATTTAATTGACCTGCTTGCCCCCCCCGAAGTAAGCGGCAAGGACCAGGGGTCTGATCTAAGGAAAGGGAAAAAGACGCTTATCTACCTGAAAGCGCGTGAAAAAGGTCTTGATCTCGCGCAGTTCCGCGGTCACCTCTCGCCGGACCAGATCCGTGAGATCGTCTCCCGTCTCAGGGAGCTTGGGGTTATCGCGGAGGTCCAGCAGACTGCTGAGAACTTTGTCAGGACGGGTATCCAGCGAATCTCTATCCTGCCAGACAGCGAGGAGAAGAGTCTCCTGATACGGATGGGAGAACACTTCATCAGGCGGAGTTATTGAAAGAATGGAAGGCTCGGACGGAATAGACCCCTTGAAAAAGGCATTGTTTCTTTTTGCCCTTCAGAATGCTGTCAAGTACAAGAGCGTCCCGAGAGGGGGGACTGTTATCGGAATGGTCATGGGAAAATATCCCGAGTTCAGGGGAAGGGCCCAAGACGCAGCAGTTCTCGTCAAGGAAGCAATAAATGAGGTTTCTTCCCTGCCTCTCGCGCGCCAGGAGGAACTCCTCGAGAGCCTTGCTCCCGAGCTGGCAGAGGATCTCGAGCGGCCTAAAGAACATTTCAGGGACCTGCCCGCGCTGGAACGGGCAGAGGGGGGCGTGGTAATGCGGTTCGCTCCCAATCCCAGCGGGCCCCTCCACCTGGGCCATGCCCGGGCAGCTGTCCTCAATGATGCGTATGTGGATCGCTATGGTGGAAAGTATATCCTGCGAATCGAGGATACCGACCCGAAGAGAATTGATCCTGCCGCCTATAAAATGGTCAGGGAGGACTCCGAGTGGCTGGGACTTGCCATTAGCGATATAGTCTACCAGAGTGACCGCCTCGATATCTACTATGCACACGCCAGGAGGCTTATCGAGAGGGGTGGGGCATATGTATGCACGTGCGATTCGGAGCGTTTCAGGGAATTGAAGATGGCGAAAAAACCCTGCCCCTGCAGGGACCTGACTATTGAAGAGAACCTCGAGGCATTCGAAAGGGTGCTCGCCGGGGAGTATGGGGAAGGGGAGGCGACACTGAGGGTCAGGACAGATCTCTCCCACCCTGACCCTGCAATGAGGGATTTTCCAGCGATCCGGATCCTTAAGAGTACGCCGCACCCTCGCAAGGATGCATGGGTTTACCCGCTCATGAACTTCTCGGTTGCCTTGGATGACCACCTTCTCGGAATCACCCATGTGATACGGGGCAAGGACCACATCGCGAATACGCGGAGACAAAAGTACATCTTCGATTACTTCGGGTGGGAACCACCCATTTACTACCACTATGGCAGGATGGGAATTGAAGGGGTGGTCCTCTCGACTTCGCAGATGAGGGCAGGGATAGCCGCTGGCGAGTACAGTGGCTGGGATGACATTCGACTCGGGACGCTGCGGGCGATAGCCCGGCGCGGTATCACTTCCCAGGCGGTCAGGGGAGCCGTCATCGAGATCGGGCTTGGCGAGACGGACATCTCGTTCTCGTGGGAAAACCTGTATGCGCATAACAGGGCATTGGTGGATCCGGTTGCAAACAGGTACTTTTTCGTCCCAGATCCTGTCGAGGCTACGATCGAGGGTGCACCCACCCAGACGGCACACGCCCTCCTGCACCCGGCGCACCCGGAGAGGGGGACACGTGATCTACATTTTACCGGGACAGCCCTCATCCCACGCGATGAGATCAAAGAAGGATACAATGTGGTGAGGCTCAAGGACCTCTTCAACATCGAGATACGGACCGAGGGGCGGGCCACGACATTCCGGTACGTGGGGAATTCTCTTGCCGAGGCCAGGACCAGGAAAGCGCCGATCATCCAGTGGCTCCCCCCTGACGAATGCATGCCAGCAAAACTCCTGATGCCCGATGGAACGATGAAAGGCGTGTGCGAGAGGCGAGTCTCAAAAGAGGCAGGTGGAGTTGTCCAGTTCGAGCGGATTGGCTTTGCGCGGATTGATGCAGTGAGTGACGATGGAATAATCGCATGTTTCTCTCACCGGTAATTATTCAATAAGATGGAATTGCCATATCAGAGATAGATGCGAGGAACAATGGAAACAAGGTTCAGGCGTTACAGGCAAATTGCGGACATTCTTTTCAAGTATGGGTTAGGCATCTTCATTCAGCGGATGTTTCCCGGTGTCCACAGGTTTCGTATTGGCAGGGAGCCCCCTGTAGAATCTGTCGCGACTGAATACCAGCGTATAAGAATGGCAATCGAGGAACTGGGGCCGACATACATCAAGTTCGGGCAGATCATGAGCACCCGGCCGGACATCCTCCCCCCTCCCCTGGTACAGGAGTTGAAAAAGCTCCAGGACCAGACAAACCCCCTGCCATTTGAGAAGATACAAACGGTCATCAGGGAGGAACTGCCCGAGTACGAGGACTATTTCGATGGGATAGAGGAGAAACCCCTTGCGTCTGCATCAATCTCCCAGGTTCACAGGGCCAGGTTGAAGGACGGGACGCCTGTAGTGCTGAAAGTCCAGAGACCGGGGATAGAGACCCTCATCGAGACAGATATCCTCATCCTCGAGTCATTTGCCCGCCGGGCGGAGCGTGCGTTCCCTGAATGGAAGTTTTACAATCCCCGGGGCATTGTCAATGAGTTCGCGAACCAGATACGAAAGGAGCTTGACTTCATCAGGGACGGGACGAACGCAGATATACTCCGGAACAACATGAGATCGCTCCGGGGAGTGAAGGTTCCGAAGATCTACTGGGATTACAGCCGGAGAAGGCTCCTGGTCATGGAATATATTGAAGGTGTCAGGGTGGACAACACCGGTGCCATCCGCGAATTCGATCTCAATCCAAAGAGGATTGCCAGGAACGGCTTTGCCGCATACATGACCCAGATATTCGAAGACGGTTTCTTCCACGGTGACCCCCACCCCGGCAACCTGCTCGTGACAAGAGACGGCGACGTTGTTTTTCTCGATTTTGGAATTGTGGGGGTCATCCGGCCGGAACGAAAGTTCTGGTTCGTCCAGTTCATCAATGGCATGGTCGAACGGGATGCAGGCCTGATAATAAAGGCTCTCGAGGGGCTCTCTGTCAAGATCCCGGAACAGTCAAGGGATATGCTCCACGATGAGATCTACAGTTCACTACTCGAGGCCGAAGGGATAACTATCGGGCAATTCAATTTCAGCGGGATGACGAATGCCTTTACGACTATCCTCCGCAATTACCGGATCCAGGTTCCCTCCAACCTGATGCTCATGCTGAAGGTCATCGTCATGGTCCTTGATGTCGGTGTCACTCTCGACCCGGACTTCAATTTCAAGGAAGAGTCAGAGAAGTTCCTTTCCCGCTACAACAAGCGTGAGTCTCTCATCGAACAGATTGCAAGCCGGGCGAGGGGATCGACTCTCGAGACCCTGGACGGGGTCCTGGACATGCCCCGTAACATAAACCAGATGCTCAAGCAGCTCTCAAGGGGGACGATCCGGATAGATATCGTCGATACGGATATACGAAGGCTCCAGCTCTCACTCGACCGCACGAGCAACAAGGTCCTGATAGGGCTGATAGTATCCGGGATGGTCATCGGCTCGTCGTTCATCATAAGGGAGTCCCAGGTACAGCTCCCCGGGACAGTCTACTACATAGCGATACTCTCGTATTTTATTGCAATTGTGATCGGTTTTTATGCGATTTACCGAGTCCTTGTCCCTGGTGAATACGAGGATGAGGACTGAGCGTTTATTGGGAAGGGCTCTCTTCTTTTGAAGCAGGTCCATATAGAGTTGGCAGTGGCAGTTTCCCTATTTCCCGGACCCATTCGAGCATTTCACTCCCATCCTCCCCGGGAAAGATGTATTTTCTCTCCTCTCCCTTCATGAGTTCCCCTCAATGTACCGGGCCATGGAGAGGAATATCTGTCTCCCGTCGCATGATCCGAGGATATCCTCTGATGCCCTCTCCGGGTGAGGCATCATTGCAAGGACGTTTCCCGCCGCAGAGAGAACTCCAGTGATATTTTCGTGGGAGCCGTTCGGGTTGCTTTCGGGAGTCACGTTCCCATGGGCATCGCAGAACCGGAACGCGATACTCTCTGTCACGAGTCTCCTGTTACTCCCGGAAGCAGGAGGGATATACCTCCCCTCCCTGTGGGCGATGGGTATCCTGATGACATCACCAGGTGCATAGAGCAGAGTGAAGGGAGTCCCGGATCTCTCAACGCGGAGGTATGCAGGCCTGCAGATAAACTTGGGATAGGCATTCACTGTGAAGACGCCGGGGACGAGCCCGCTCTCTGCAAGGATCTGCGCACCGTTGCAGATTCCGAGGATAAGGCCGCTACCCCTGGCAAGGCGCCGCACGTCATCCATCACGCGAGTTCTTGCGGCTATTGCCCCAGCACGGAGGTAGTCCCCGTAGGAAAAACCCCCTGGCAGGATGACTGCATCGTATGCACGGGAGAGCCCTTCTTTGTACCATACGAGGTCTGTGTCGATACCGCAGACTTCGTTCAAGACGTAGGCAACATCGCGGTCACAGTTGCTTCCCCCGAACTGGACCACTACGAATCTCATTCTATGACCTCTATCTCGTACCTGTGTATGACGGGGTTGGCAAGGAGACGCTCGCACATGGCCTTTGCCAGTGTTTTGGCATCCTCCTCGCTTTTTGCATCGAACCGGACGAGGAACTGGCGGGATGTTTTCAAGTCGTAGGTGGTAAAACCAAGGTTTTCGAGAGCGCGCCTGATGAGGGACGCTTCGGGGTCGAGGACACCGTCCTTTAATGTGATGGTGATTCTGACGAGATATTCTGTCATCTTTAAGCCTCTCTGCTACCCGTGCTGACAATCTTTGCAACACGTTTGTATGCATCCATTACGTCACCCTTCGAGTAGCGGTAAACGTCCTTGTCGAGGGACTCCCCCGTGGACATATCCCACAGGCGCATGGAATCCATGCTTATCTCGTCACCTAGGAGGATCTCACCTCCAGGCCCTCTCCCGAACTCAAACTTGATGTCGACGAGCGTGATCCCAAGCGACGCGAAAAAATCGCGCAGGAGGGAGTTCACCCGGAGTGCGATCTCCTTTATGCTCGCGAGTTCGTCCTGTGTCAGGATGCCCAAGGCAATAATGAGGTCATCGTTGAGCATTGGATCATGGCGCGAATCGTCCTTGTAGTCGATAACGACGACAGGTGGCTGTAAGACGGTCCCCTCCACGATAGGGTATTGCCGGACCATGGATCCTGCTGCAATGTTCCGTACAATCACCTCGAGCGGGATCATCTCCAGTGCCTTTACCAGCATGTGTGATTCATCAGGCATATCGATGAAGTGGGTCTTGATGCCATTCCTTTCGAGGAGCCGGAAGAGAAATGCCGAGACCTGTGCATTCAACCGGCCTTTTGAAGGGAGGGTGTCCTTTTTTTGGCCGTCGAATGCAGTTATATCGTCGCGGAACTCGACGAGGAGGACGTCCCTGTCATTTGTCCTATAGAGCGATTTTGCCTTGCCACGGTAGAGAACTTCACCCTTCTGCACGGATCTTGCTCCTTTCTTGTATCATTTGGTGGAGTCGGTTAATAAGGGATTTGAGCCTGGGTGAGTACCATCCATTCTCGATGTACTTGGGATAGATGCAGAGACGTTCTTCGAGCCTGTAGTTCCCAAGAATGCGTTGCATTTCCTCGACCTGGGGCCACTGGTGCTCGGGGTTGATATAATCGACAGTGACTGGGGAGATACCGCCGAGGTCATCGATACCACACGGTACGAGTGATGCAATGTCCGCGAGGTTGGGAGGGACCTGCACTGCAATATCCATGGGGAGGATCTCCCGTGCCATCCGGATGGTCTGGCGCATCTCATCCTGGCTCACGGGGGAGTGGCGTGCCATGGGGGTCCCCTTCTTCGGACAGAAGTTCTGGATGATGACCTCCTGGATATGGCCGTACCGGCGGTGGAGATCCCGGATAACAGTGAGTGATTCCTCCCTGTCCCGGGCAGTCTCCCCGATGCCAAGGAGTATACCGGTGGTGAAGGGGATGCGGAGGCGCCCCGCACACTCCATCATCTCGATCCGGGTGGCAGGGTCCTTGCCCGGGGAATTCTCATGGGCCCTTATCCGGGCCGTCGTCTCGAGCATGAGCCCCATGCTCGCGTTCACTTCAGAGAGCCGTTGCATCTCCTCGTGGGTGAGAACACCGGCATTCGTATGCGGGAGAAGACCGATCTCAATTGCCTTTTCGGCCATGTCGTAGCAATAGTCAAGGATGTCGCTGTAGCCGTACCGGGACAGGTGCCTGTCAAAGCCGGGCTCGAGTCCGGGACGCTCACCGAAAGTGAAGAGAGCCTCCGTGCAGCCAAGAAGAGCACCTTGCTGGATGGTTTCGAGAGCAGTCCGAGGCGGCATCACGCAGCCCTCCTGGACCGGGGTGCGGAACGAGCAGTATTTGCATCGGTTGCGGCAGACAGTCGTGAGGGGTAAAAAAACGTTCCTGGAGTAGGTGATGACCCGGGACGACATAGATATAGAGATATACGTAAGCTATGCGACCTCATTAATGGTCCAGATAGGGACACATAAGACAAAGGGGCGCCAGAACAAGACCATGGTGTATTTGGGATCACATGCCAAACAAGAAGGGAGAGAGGTTATGGGAGTCCCTGCAATCATTCCGTTCAAGCCCGAAAACCCCAAGACGCGTCTTTCCTGCGTCCTGGCCCCGGAGGAGCGGGCGGAATTCGCGCGGTCTATGCTCTGCGATGTTGCCGGTGCAGTCTGCAGTGCAGGGTGCCTGCCCCGGGTCTTGTCCACGGCGCCGTTTTCGTTCACGCGGTGCCCGGTCGAGGTTATCCCCCTCGGGCTGAACGAGACCCTCAATATGAAACTCTCCGGGATGTGCGGGCCAGTCCTCATCATCATGGCAGACCTCCCGCTTGCCGATGCCGCGGCGGTCAGGAGAGTGGTTGCGACTACCCGGGACATGGCGATCGTCCCTGGGAGAGGGGGCGGAACGAATGCCATTTACCTTGCCCGCGGGGACTCCTTCAGCGTGGACTATTACGGGGCGAGCTTTCTCAAGCACGTTCGTATCGCAGAGAAACGTGGACTCTCATTCGAGGTCGTGGATACCTTCCGCATGCACACGGACGTGGATGAAAAGGAGGACCTCGTCGAGCTCCTCATTCACGGAAACGGGATCAGCAGGCAGTTCCTCGTGGACCTTGGTTTCGAAATCACCATCGAGAAGGGGAGAGCGGGAATCGCGAGAAAATCCTCCGGAGAAAAGACCTGATCGTTTCGATTGCCTCCCGGCATCACCTCCTTTTTTCCAGGAGTCCCATGAAAAGGCACTCCGATGCAGCGATTGTCTCTATCCCGCTTGTATCGGTTATGGGTATCCCAAGCCCCCTGACGATTACGGCAGGAGTCGATTCATCTGCCTCTCCCATCACGATCTCGGCTGCCGAGGCGATGTTGTCTGCAAGGGCCTGCCTCGTGACATGCAGTTCCTTTCCATAGAGGTCGCGCCTCCCGCGGGCGTCGATGACCGAGGGTATCCCTGCGCATCCGATAGCCACTCCGCTGCACCCGGCGCGCATGGGGTGTGTCCTGCTGTCTGCGACAACTATCCCGATCCGTGCACCCGTGCGTCTCTCGATCTCGTGCATGAGGCAGGCAGCGCTCCTGTTGGGGTTTCTGGGAAGTGGAGTAATGCATCCTGGCGGTGCATTGGACGTATCGATGCCTGCGTTCGGCAGGAGCGTCCCGTGCTTCATACAGAGCAAGAATCCAGGGATTCCCCCCACGATCTCGTCGCTCTCGTTGCGTATACACTGGACGAGGCGCGGGTCAACCGAGTATTTTCGGGCAAGCCGAAGTGATTCCTCGTCAGGCACAATCCCGTTAAGTGCAACGATTCCACCTTCAACAGTCGAGACTGCAGTCTCTGCGACAACGAGGACGTCACCACTTTGGAACTCCCCCGCACCGGTGCGGGATATGGCCTGGATTAGGACTCCGGCAAGATCGGACCCGCTGGTGATCAGGGGGGTCCGAATCCCGTATACCGAGTAAGACTCAGTCATGGACTTCGCCTGACTCTTTCGGCTACATGGACTGCATCCCGTGTCTCGGCCACGTCATGGGTCCTGACGATATCTGCGCCCTTGCTGACGAGGAAAGCAGTCATTGCAAGGGATGCCGGGAGCCTTCCTTCGGGGGGTCGGTCTCCGGCTGTCCCCAGAAATGTCTTTCGTGATACTGCAGCGACGAGCGGGCGGTTATACATCGTGAACTCCTCGTAATGGCAGCAGATCTCCCAGTCGAGTTCTGGAGTTCTCTCCGGGGTCCAGACACCGACCCCTGGATCGAGGATATACTCCGCAAGACCTGATACGCGTGCCCTCGTATCCACCATTGCGATAGCACGGTGAACCTCGTCGAGGGAACGGGAATCTCCCGGGGCCCTCCTCGACGCCATGAGAAGGGCAGGGAGCCCGGAATCACCGACGAGGGATGCATAGACTGGGTCGAGGAAACCGGAGATATCGTTGACCAAGGCAACGTCATACCCGAGGCATACCTCGAGGACCTCCCTGTCCGTGGTGTCGACCGATATGCGTATGCCGGACCCGTCCAGTGACGAAAGGGCCCTCTTCATCCGCACTATCTCTTCTCCACGATCGAGGGGCGGTGCATGCGGAGCCGTGCTCCGCGCCCCTATATCTATGATTTCCGCACCCTGCTCGACAAGAAAGCATGCACGCGAATGGACAGTGCCCGGCGGAGTGTAGGACCCCGAGTAAAAGGACTCGGGGCTGCAGTTGATCACTCCAATGATCCTGGTGGGCGCCCCTCCACCCACGTCGAGATCTTTTACCCTGCACCTTTGCATGCCTGGATCCTTGCTGCGAGGAACGTGTTCTCCATGAGAGTCGCGATCGTCATGGGTCCCACTCCTCCGGGAACGGGCGTAATGGCACCTGCCACGTCCCGGACTTTCTCGAAGTCCACGTCACCGTACAAGACGCCGCCGATCCTGTTCGTCCCGACATCGATGACCACGGACCCTTCCTTGACCATCTGCGGGCCAATAAACCGTGGTTTTCCAATGGCTGCAATGAGTATGTCGGCGTTCCGTGTCACTGACTGGAGATCGCGAGTCCTGCTGTGGCAGATGGTGACCGTTGCGTTTGCATTGAGAAGGAGTGCTGCCATGGGGCGTCCGACTTCGATACTCCTCCCCACTACAACGGCATGTGCTCCT
>JAPXNX010000035.1:0-10322 GCA_033811795.1 Methanolinea sp.
CGCCCGGAGGACGCGGATCTCGGGAGAGATGACGCAGCTCGATAGGGAGGACCTCATCGAGGACAAGCAGGTGCTCGTCTCCCTCACGTCGCTGAACTACATCAAGAGGATGGACCTGGACACCTACCGCCAGCAGAGGAGGGGCGGGCGGGGGATCATCGGGATGTCGACGAAGGAAGAGGATTACGTGACGGATGTCTTTGTCGCGAACACCCACGATTACCTCCTCTGCTTCACGACAACGGGGAAGGTCTACTGGCTCAAGGTGTACGATATCCCGGAGGGCTCCCGCACGAGCCGCGGGAAGGCGATAGTCAACCTGCTCGACCTGGTCGACGAGAAGGTCACCGCGGTGATCCCGGTACGGGAGTTCTCCCCTGACAAGTTCCTCTTCTTCGCCACGCGGAAGGGGATGGTCCTCCGGGTCCCGCTCGAAGAGTTCTCCCGGCCCCGTTCGACAGGGATCATCGCCATGAACCTGGGGGAGGGCGACGAGCTCGTCGACGTGAAGATCACCGACGGGAACCGCGAGGTGATACTCACCACCCGGAAAGGCCAGAGCCTCAGGTTCTCCGAGTCCGATGTGAGCCAGCACCACCGGGGGGCGATGGGCGTGATCGGGATCCGGATGAGGGGCAAAGACGACCTGCGGGCCGTGTCCCTCGTCGAGAAGGACCACCTCCTGACGGTCACGGAGAACGGTTACGGCAAGCGCACCGAGTTCGGGGAGTTCCGCGGACACGGGAGGGGCACGATGGGTGTCCGCAACATCCTGACGGAGTTCCGGGGCGGCGTCGTGGACGCGAAGGCCGTCTCCGGGGAGGACGAGGTTGTCCTGATGAGCGCGACCGGGATCGTTATCAGGACCAGGGTCTCGGAGATCTCGATCCAGAAGAGGAGCACGCGGGGCGTCCGGATCATGAAGATGGAAGAGGGCGACCGCGTCGTGGGGTTCGCGATCCTCCGGCCCGAGATGGAGGAGTGATCCCTTCCCGTTTTTCTCCGGTCCTTTTCTTCCTTGCCAGGACTGGACTGGTTGCGAAGGGGTTCCCGTCCCGCCGTCCCGTTCACGATACATTCATCCCATAGCCACCCCCCATTTTTCCCGATGTACCAGACAAGGATCCACCAGGAGACGAAGGGCGAGGGGGACATTGTGGACATCACTCCGCATGTCAGGGAAGTTGTCCGGGCGAGCGGGGTCCGGGAGGGGCTGGTGAACGTCTTCGTGACAGGCTCGACCGCTGCCGTGACCACGATAGAGTACGAGAGCGGAGTTCTCAAGGACTTCGCCCGGGCCCTCTCGGTCATCGCCCCTGGCGATATCCCCTACGCCCACGACGGGGCGTGGGGGGACGGGAACGGCCGTTCCCACGTGAAGGCTGCTGTCGTCGGCCCGTCCCTCTCCGTGCCGGTGAGCGGAGGCGAGCCCGCCCTCGGGACCTGGCAGCAGGTCGTCCTCCTGGATCTCGACGTCAGGCACGGCAGGGACCGGACGCTCGTCATCACCGTCATGCCCTGAACCGGGCGAATGTATTCCCGTGCAGCGCGGTTCTCGCATGCACTGCCCCCACGCCCCGGCGCCGGGTACCTGCTTTTTGCAGTAGAAAAGAGTCGGTCAGTCCAGTGGGATCGTCTCCAGCTGGGAGACGAGCTCCCAGATCCTCGTCCGGGCGTGGACGGGTATGTTCGGGTCGTTGCTGATCTCGTCGATCTTGGAGATGGCCTCGGCTGCCCGGAGGCCGGATTTTTTGGAATTGTTCATCAGCAGCTGGCGGGTCTCATCTGCGACCCTCCGGATATTTCGTGGTATGGTGCTGTCATCCATGATGTGCTGAAGCATCTGGATGCAGTTCTCGATTGTCTTATCAGGGTCAGTCATGGCAGTCCCCTCCGGTGTCGTAAACGAAAAACTCATCAATAACGAGTTATTCTCGAACCACTACTTATATAGAGGACAAATAATATAAACCATGCGAAATGGCAATGGCAGGAAAGATT
The DNA here is from genome assembly GCA_033811795.1 of Methanolinea sp. Lineage (GTDB taxonomy): Archaea > Halobacteriota > Methanomicrobia > Methanomicrobiales > Methanospirillaceae > Methanolinea_A. Next base: position 2,002 of record JAPXNX010000035.1, read on the forward strand.
CCGTGCATCCAGGGGGATGAGAGGGGCGCATGAAGAGTGAAGACGAGATCATGGCCAGTTATCTCCTTAAAGGCGGGAAGATGCTCTCTGCGACGTGCCCGGCCTGCGGCTGCCCGCTTTTCGAGATGAAGGGGGAGAAACTCTGTGTGGTCTGCAGGGAAAGAGACGAGGAGAAACCTCGTCCCGCGACAGGGGCAAGGCCACCATACCGGGGAGACGAGGAGGCGCGGGGAGTGGCGCTCCTCCCGGGGAGCAGGGTAACGGAGACGCTCGAACGCGCCATTGTCGCCCTCTGCGAGAGGGCCGCCACCGAGGATGACCCGCTCCGGGCAAAAGCCCTGATGGAGGCGGTCCAGGCCGGAGTGGACGCTCTCCAGAGGCTTTCCGGGCAGCCGGGTCATCGGTAGGGGCTGTGCGAGACCTCCCAGATCTTCTTTGCCCGTTCCTTTCCTATCCCTTTCACCCTGACGAGTTCCTCCTCTGCTGCATTGACCACGGCCTGGACCGAACCGAAGTGCTCGAGGAGGGCGCGTGCGTGTTTCGGCCCGATGTCAGGGAAAGAGGCAATGATCATCTCGGCCTGCGCACGCAGGGAGTGCCCCGACTTCCGAACGGGGAGCGTCCTCTCCCTCTCTCCCCCCTCCTCGCGCTTTGCGAGGACTGCGATGATCTGGGCCGTATCCTCCTCGTTCCGGGAGAACAGGACAGAGATCCCGAGGTCGACGGCGATCGCAGCCAGGGCGCCGCGGATCGCGTTCGGGTGGATGCCCCTTGCAGCGTAGAGATCATCGGTCCCCTCGATGATCAGGACGGGCCGCGGTGCGCTCCCGGCGAGGGTCTTTAACTGTGCGAAGAGGTCGCGGTCGACGAGCGTGTCCACGAAGTCCCGGACCGTCTTCCTCTCGACGAGTATCCTGTCCCCGATAGCGTAGTCCCCGGAGGGGAGCCTCCCGATCTCGAGCGAGAGCCCGAGGGTGCTCAGGAACTCGGCAACCCGCGACGAAGTCTCGCGGTCGTCCACCCTGACCACGGGGCCAGCCTCCTGGAAGTCCCCGATCGAGGACTGCCCGGCAGGGTGGGGCTGCAAAAAGGCCCCCGGGGGAGTCGGCCCGTGGTGCATCCGGCGGATGCCGGAGATCATCGATCTCTCGCGGTTCTGGCTCACGTACCGGAAGACCTCGTCGGTCGTCCCCTTCGTGACCAGCACGACGATCCTCCCCCGGCCGCTCCTGCCCGTCCTGCCCTTCCGCTGGATGCTCCGGATCTCGGACGGGACAGCCTCGTAGAAGACGACGAGGTCCGTCGAGGGGATGTCGAGCCCCTCCTCACCGACAGAGGTCGCGACGAGGACCCGGAAGTCCCCTGCCCGGAACTTCTGGAGGGCCTCGATCTGCCTCTTCTGGGAGAGGCCCTTTTCAGTGTCCCTGTTGGCCTGGCCGACGAACCGCTGGCAGGGGATCCCCTGTGCCGAGAGGAAGTCCACGATCTGCTGGACCATGTCGCGGAACGTCGCGAAGACGATGACCCTGCTCTCCGGCGAGGTCTCGAGCTGCTCTTTAACGACATCGGCGAGGATCTCGAGTTTCGGGTGGAGTTCCTCCTTCCAGGACATGCAGCGTTCGAGGACACGGACAAAGATCGGATCCCTAGCCAGGCGTGCCGCAGATTTCGGGCTACCGCTGCCGGTCCCCTCGGCGAACAGGCGGTTGACGTACTGGCAGAAGACCCGGCTCCCCTGCGACTCCGCGAGCCCGACGGCGTGGCGGAGCTTCATCAGCTCGGCGTACAGGGACGCCCCCATGTAGCCTGCCGAGTCACGCTCCTGGATCCTCTGCTGGACCTGGGCGTTGATGGCGTTGAGGGCCTTCATCGAGAGCTGCTGGCGCGGTGGGACCATGAACCCGAGGGAGCGGAGCTGCGCGAGGCGGGAGTCGATCAGCGCGTTGATCTCGGCCGCGGCCCTCTCCAGTTCTTCGGGCAGCTCGACCTGGATGACCTCGACCTCCCTCTCGTGGACGTAGGGCACAACGTCGGGGTCACTCTCTGTCCGGCTCTCGACGCGGGTGATGCCCAGGTTCCTGCAGACTTCCTCGACCTTCTCCCTCTCGCCGCCGGGCGATGCCGTCATCGCGAGAACGAGCGGTGAACGTGCAGTCTCCAGGTACCGCTGGGCCAGGAAGACATACGCGTAGTTCCCGACTGCCCTGTGGCACTCGTCGAAGATTACCAGGACAACGTCGGAGAGGTCGTAGCTCCCCGCGAGGATGTCGTTCTTGATGACCTGGGGAGTGGCGAAGACGACCCGTGCGTCCTTCCAGGCCTGCGCCCGGTCGGAAGCCGGCGTCTCTCCGGTGAACATGGCGAACGTCCCCTCGCCCTGCCCGGGGAGGGAGAGGAACCGCTCGAAGAACCTGAGGTGCTGCTCGACGAGGGGCTTTGTGGGTGCGAGCATCAGGACCTTCCCGCCCATGTTGTAGAGGCGGGACGCGGCGACGAGGAGGGCTATTGCAGTCTTGCCGAGGCCTGTCGGGAGGACGACCATCGTGTTCTCCTCGAGCGCCTTCATCGCGATGGAGAGCTGGTAGTCCCTCGAGTCCAGGGCGCCGGGTGCGACGTAAGGGTGGGAGATCGCTGTCATGGGGCCATGAGCCGGGCAAACGTCGTCCTGCCCCTGACGAGCGAGCCGATGAGGCGGGGGAGGTCCTTCCTGTGGACCCTGACCTGCTCCATGCTGTCCCTGTCGCGGAGTGTGACCGTCCCGTCCTCGGGAGTCTGGTAATCGACGGTGACTGCGAAAGGCGTCCCGACCTCGTCCTGCCGCCTGTACCTCCTGCCGATTGCCCCCGAGTCATCGAACTCGGCGACGATGCCTTCGGATGCGAGGTCCTCCAGGATCTCCCTCCCGATCCCGGGCAGGCCGTCGCGGTTCATCAGGGGGAAGACCGCGGCCTGGATGGGTGCGATCCGGGGCGGGAGGTGCAGGACGCGGCGTTCCTCGCCCTTGACGACTTCCTCGGCGTAACTGTGCTCGAGCACCGCGTAGATCATCCGGTCGATGCCGTAACTGGGCTCGATCACGTGTGGTGTCACGTCCTCGCCCGGCACCTCGACCACTTCTTCGCGGACCTCGTAGAACTCCGGCGGTACGAATACCTCTTCACCATCCACGGTGACCGTGATCCCGCCCTCTTTCGGGGCAGATGCCTCGAGGGCCTCCGCCACTGCCTTTGCCCTGCCGCGGAACAGGGGCCCGAGCTTACCCAGGCGGGGCACGACCCTGACCCGCCTCTCCTTCCGGGGGGCGGGGTAGGAGATGAAGACGGAGAAACGTTCCCCGCTCTGCTTCTCGTGGGCCCGGAGGTCGTAGTCGGTCCGGTCCGCGATCCCGACCGTCTCGACCCACCCGAACCTCCCGGAGTAAATCTCCGCGTCCCAGCAGTCCACCGCGTAGTGGGCCCTCTCTTCGGGGAGGTGCTGCCGGAAACGGAGCCTCTCCGGTCTCACCCCGACGGTCACCAGGAGGTCATGGGTGAGCGCAAGGTAGTATGCGATAAAGCTGTGGGCGACGACGCCCGCGTCCACCGCCTCCTGCATGGTCGTCTCGACCGCAGGGGACCCCTCCTGCTGCTGCCTGATCCCAAGGAGAGACATGCGGTACCTGCTGTAGCGGGAGAACCGGGGGTGATCCTTCTCCTCGGGGTGCACGAAGATCTCGGCCTCCGCCTGGGTGAACTCGCGGAGCCGGATCATCCCCTGCCGGGGAGATATCTCGTTCCGGTACGATTTTCCGATCTGGACCGCCCCGAAGGGGAGCCTGTCCCGGTAGAACCTGAGCAGCCGGGAGAAGTCGGTGAACATCCCCTGGGCGGTCTCAGGCCGGAGGTAACCCTTTCGCTGGGAGCCGGGCCCGATGGAGGTCTCGAACATCAGGTTGAACGAGTAGACCTCGACCTCGCCGAGAATCTCGTTGCAGGCAGGGCACGGGAGGCTGGAAAGCAGGCGTGCGAGCTCTGCGGCGTCCATTGTCGATGCCCCTGCGATCCCTGCCCCCTCGGCCACGTGGTCAGCCCGCAGGTATTCCCTGCAGTGCGGGCACTGGCACATCTTGTCGGAGAAGCCCTTGACGTGGCCCGAGGCGATGAATATCTCCTCCTGCCCGATGGTAGGGCACTCGATCTCGTAGTAGCCCTCCCCCACCACGTAGAACTCTCGCCAGACATCCTCGATCCTACGCTTCATCATCGAGCCGAGCGGGCCGTAGTCGATGAAACCGGCGACCGAACCGTAGCATTCGGATGTCGGCCAGATGAAGCCCCTCCGCTTTGCAAGGTCCATTACCGCATCGTAAATATCGCTCATGGGCACTGGGTCACTCCCCCTTATATATGCTACTGCTGCCAGAAAAACCTGTGCGGGGTTCCTGGCAACCTCAAGACCCATAAAATATTTGTAGGAGAATGACCATCTCTTCAGATCATGACCCAATCCGGAAGGAATCCGGAGGTTATCGGGCGAAAAGATAACATTAAATACATTGTTGGGCATCTTATTCGGTAATCTGCCAGTGAGGCTTCATGCAGGAAGACAAGAGAAAGCAGGAACTCCTACAATTATTCTCCAACATATCAGGGAAGACCAGGATCGTGGAGCCCATGAAGAAGATTCACGGCACCCTCCGGGACCGTGACGCCGTGGAGAGAGAGATCGCACTCATCATGCGGGAGATCCTCGAGCAGGGCTTTTTCAAGACCAAGCTCAAGCCCATCCAGCTCGCCCGCCTCATCTCCGCGTACTATGCCGGCAAGAACGACACGGAGATAGCCAGGGAACTCGGCGACGAGAAGCTCTCCAAGACCGTTGCACGGGCGCGGGTCCAGCTCAAGCTCTTCCGCGACCTCGACTTCAAGATGCCGTTCGACCAGGACCGCATGGAAGAGCTCCTCTCCTCGGGCAAGACGATGAAGGAGATCTCCGAGGAGCTGGGGATCAGCCCCTCCACCCTCCGCGAGTACCGCCACGTCATCGAGCAGAGGGACGATACCACTATCGACCCGTACCTCGAGCGGATCAGGGACGTGATGGAGGACCGGGACCTCTCCGAGCAGATGACCCGGAGTGCCACGAAGGACACCCTCGGCGAGTCGATCGACATCACGGAGGCCGAGTTGATCGACGTCACCTGAACCCGGGTGGCAGGATCGCAAATTATTTTTCTCCCCGCACCCTCTTCCGAAGAGATCGTTCTTTCGTGAGCGGAGGGATTCGAGAATGAAGATCACATGGCTTGGACATGCGTGCGTGCTCCTCTCGGGGAGCAGGAGCGTGCTCATCGACCCGTTCGTACCCGGTGGCGGGATCCGTGCGGAACCGGACATCGTTGCCGTCACCCATGGGCATTCCGACCACATGGGGTGCATCTCGGAGTTCTCCACGGTCCCGGTGGTCGCCATCAACGAGGTCGCCAGGTACCTGCAGTCCCGGGGGATGGAGGCAGAAGCGATGAACATCGGAGGCACGATCGAGGTGAGGGGTGTCCGGTTCACCATGACACCTGCCGTCCACTCGGCATGGATCGAGGAGGCAGGGCCCGGGTACAACGGTGGTGGTGCCGCCGGGTTCGTCATCAGGATGGACGAAAAGTCGGTTTACCACGCGGGCGACACCGCCCTGTTCTCCGACATGGCGCTGATAGGAAAACTCTACCACCCGGACGCCGCGCTCGTCCCAATCGGGGGCCGGTACACCATGGGCCCGGAAGAGGCCATGGTGGCAGCCCAGATGATCGGGGCTCCGGTAGTCATTCCCATCCATTACAACACGTGGCCGATCATCGCCCAGGACCCGGCCGAGTTTGCACGGGCCCTCGAACGCACGACGGACTGCAGGGCCTGCATCCTCGAGCCAGGACAAAGCATCCCGCTCTGACCCGGGAAGGCCTGCGAAATAACTACCCTTTTCTCCAATGGAAACTGGAACGCGGATATGCCGTTCCCGGTGAATGCAATACCATTATATAAGAACATAGTGATTGATGGATTGTCCGAGCGTGGTAGACTATGGAGATTGATGGAAAGACAGTGATAGGAGCAGGCATCATCCTGTTCGTCATCGTGGTAGGTCTCTGGTACCTTTTCATAAGGTAGTTGGGAGGGGGCATGGTCTGCAGGTGAAGGGCTCTCTCATCTTCAGCGTTACGTGAAGTTTGAGGACTATGGTTACTGGACAGTGCGAGAATGAGGGGGGTCTCCCGAACGTACTGTCCAATCTTTTAATCGTGTCACGAGTATCCTGCCAGCAGCAGTGGATCCAACCTATCCCTGCCAACAGGTTTTTCGATCGTCAGAAAAGAGGGCCAGCTTGCCCGCCGCCTGGTCGCCATATTGGGAACCGGGGGATCGTATGGGAATATTGGCGCAATATTCCTTCATTTGAACTCTGAGATGAGATAAGAATCCATTTCGATGGGCAAAAAGCCTCAATTCGAGCCCCATATTGATCTGCAACGGGCCAAGAAAAAAAGTCTGATGGATCTGGTTTTCTCACTTCGATACGAGCCATTGCCTGATAATAAAGATACTTCCAACGATCACGACAAGGTAGAACGCAGCATTGGCAAACGGGATGTATGGTTCGTTCACCCACATACTGATGATGCCCTGGACTGTGAAATACAACTGGAAGGCTGCGAGGAAGCACAGGAGAAGGAGTATCCAGAGGAAGACCTGGCGGGCCCTGGGGGGGAGGGAGATATCTCCGATCATGGTTTTCACACTCTCTCCACTTGCAGTGCCAGGGCTGGCAGCGCCCTCCCTGGCCTGGTCCTCTTCAGTCATGGCGTCGCCTCCTTGCAAGGACCGCCAGTATGAGGAAGGCGCCTGCAACCATCGGCAGTTCGAAGCCCGGGGATCTCGTTGCATAACCGATCCCGGGGGGAATTGCCACGCCTAACCGCCCCTCTTCCGGGACAAACGAGCCTGTCTCGATGTCCCTTGTCACAAATTGCTGGTCCTTTGCGGCCGTGGTAACAGGCCGGAGCCGGATATACCCTGTTGCCTCTCCCACGATGACACCATCTCTCCAGAGCACGACGGGGACCTCGTAGTTGTACTGGTCGGGGACAGCGAGGGTCACGTTCGCGATGACGGTCATGTCCGGCTGCACGGAGTCCACCGTCGTCCACTGGCGGTCAGCGGTAAGCCGTGCGTCCTCTTCCCGTGCTTTTATCTCGACGGAAAGAGGCGGGCTGGGCTCGCTGCCCCTGTTTGTGAAGTAAATATCAGCTTCGACACGGGCCGTGTTGCCAGACACATGCCGTACGATGAAGTCCATGTCTGTCACCGAGAGGGCCGTCCGCGATTTATCCGTGGGGAGACGATCGAGGTTGTAAACAGGGATCTTTCCGCTCGCGAGGAGGTGGTCGCCGTCGAAGACGTTCACGAGGATCTCGTACGACCCAGAACGCGGCAGGGTGACAAGCGCATGGCAGATCCGCGTCTCGCCACCTCCAACCGGTCCGACTGGCTGGATGACCTCCGCAACAACCAGTCCTGTCGACGAATCCCGGGCCTGGAGTCGTATCTTCGTATCGCCGATGCCAGGACCCGAATAGTGCTGGACCGTGACGCTGACGTTCAGAACGACCTCTCCCGAGGTGACAGACTCCCTGGCAATGGATATCCCCGCGATCCCAACTGACCCTTCCCGGAGGCAACCTGCAGCTCCGACAAGTGCGAGGAGGAGAAATCCCATGACGATCAGCCCACGTTTCATGGCTGATGGATAGACCTGTCACTACTTAAAAATTCTGTAAAATGGTTTTCTGAAAATGACAAGGAAATAAAGGATAATGACAACGAATACGATGACGATAAACCCGATGATATGCATGAGTTTAAACGGGACAAAGGGAATTTGTCCTGTGTTCATTTTTTGCCGTTGTATATGCATCGTAGATCCCGTACGCGAACACTATCAGCTCGGGCACATAGAACAACATCGAGCCGACCTTAGGACACGATTGAACATTCGACTTGGGGTCCCCTGGGCTCATACGATCATTTTGATGCTTCCTGGTCTTGCCAGTTCCTGTACCGCCGCCGGGGGGCACTTTGGGGGCGGCAGCCCCCACTCGTAGTCAATTACCCGCTCGAAATAGCGAAGAGAGATAAATGGTTTACAGCGTATCTCAGTCTCGCAGAAAAGAGAATTAAGTGTGATGACGCATCAGAAATCGGTCATCACCCGGAACTGGTCGATCTCCTCCTTGTTCAGCTGCTCGAGGAAGAGGTCTGCAGCGGAGTGCACGTCCTTGCTCGCGGTGA
>JAPXNX010000036.1:0-10310 GCA_033811795.1 Methanolinea sp.
ATCATGAGCACGGCTCTCCCCTGGTCAATGGGGATATCCTCCATCCGGAATTCCGGTCCGAAAAAGGCGAGGAGGATGGCCCCGAGCGTCTCCATGATCTCCCCCGCGTCGCCGGACGGAAGTCCCAATCCTGCGGCGAAGTCCTGTGCCACGGCTGCGAGATGGACCCATACCTGCTGTTCCAGGGCGTCGTACTCTTCACCCACCCTCTCCCTGAACATGATGTCATAGAGAACAGGGAGAGCTGTCGCGAATCGTGTGACGGCCTGCCACTTCTGCTCCGGGGAGAGGTGGTCACGTCGTGACATACTCTGCTGTCGCCTCACCGGTTTATATCTCTTCCCCGGTCCAGCCAATGGCCTCCGGTACCAGCCCGGACTCCATCATCGAGCGGTGCCTCGCCCAGTTCTCCTCCACGGCCGCGCGGGACGAGTTCGCGTAGCAGTAAGCGCACAGGTGCATGCATGTCGAGTAGCGCCCGATGTCCTTGCTCGCGATGCAGCCGCACTCCTTCCGCTGCCCCGGGTCCTTGAGGAAGCCCTGGCCTCCTTCCCCCTCCATACCAGGTGGGGGCGAGAGGAACTGGAGGAGGTTCCTGTCCCCGGGAAACGCCATCCTCATCTGGTCTGTGCTGATGCATTCTCCTTTCTGGATTCCGTATCCCGAGAGGTCTTCTTTTTCGCCACAGGCATAGACCTCGAGCCCCCAGTCGTAAGCGAGATCTGACAGCCCTGCACAGAACTCATCGACCTCCAGCGGCGAGAACTCCCGCACGTCGGGGTGCCCGGTGGCAGCGAGCAGGTGCCGGACTTTTGCATACCTGGCGATATCCACGAAACTGACGATGAGCCTCCGGGTGTACTTGTGCAGGCGCGACCCTATCGACCCTATCCGCGAGAGTAGGTCTTCGACGGAGAGCGAGTCCGAGAGGAGGAGGGGGTCGAACCTCCATGAGACCCTCGATTGACCGAGCCGGGAGGAGAGATCGATGAACGTCCTCTCCCGTGCAGAGAGGGAGGGGAGGTTCGGTTCGAGGTTTTCGTTCCGGTAGTCATTGAGAGTGTAGAGAAAGGAGAACGAGTACCCCATCTTTTCGACCTTTGGGATGTACTCGATAAACGGTCGGGGGTCCTTGGACCAGAAGACGATTGCCCTTGTCTTTGCAAACGAGACGTAGCTGGCACGACCGTTCCATGGGTTGACCCACGCAGCGTGCCCGAGTGAAAGCCTCCTGACAAACCAGTCTCCATAGAATGCCGGGATATCGGTGGAACGGCTGGCGGAAACGATGATAGGGGCCACTGCCTGCCTCTCCCTGCCACTATCGTCGTGGATGGTCAACCGTTCCCATCCCCTGAACCCTGCACGCCTCGCTGCCGGCACCTTTCACCACGGTGTACCTTGTACCGCGCCCGGCAATGAAAAAACCGGCGGGACCGGGAGCCCTGTTTTGGCAAGTTATATCAAAAATGAACAGTACAGAATAATGGTGAAAAGACACACCGCTGCAAGGGACGGGTAATGGGAATCCGGTTTTTCAGGGGAGAGAAAATAAAGCTGGAGCACGAGTTCCGCCAGCTCCAGGAGATCGTCAGGATCCTGCGGAAGGAATACCCTCAGGAGCCTGTGTACATCCTTACCGGTGTGCTGGTCGCCAACAGCCAGATCGACTGCATCATCCTGACACGGAACGGGCCCGTCCTCCTGGAGTTGAAGGCGTTCCAGGGTGTGATACGGGGGCTCGAGAACGGGAACTGGGTGGTGGAGACGAAGGACGGCCCAATCACGCTCCCGAACCTCTTCATACAGGCAAAGATCCACAGGCAGGACTTCATCGACAGGTTGATCCCCATCTGCCGCGAAAATATCCCCCACATCGGGGAGCGGAACCTGCGAAAGACCGCGTCATGGCTCTATCTCTGCAGGGGGAGCACCTACCCTGAGGGGCAGATAGACTTCCGGAAGGTCAAGTGGTTCAGGATCGTCACCGCCGACGACCTCGTCGAGAGGCTGCACTTCGTCGATTCGGGGTATACACTCCGGATCCAGGACATGGACGCCATCGTGCAGGGACTCCACCTCGAGGAGTACTCTTTCGAGAAGGAGAGCCCGCTCATCCCCGCAGCCAGGCAGAAGAGGGAGCCGCTCCTCTCCCGCCGTGCCCTGACCCTCCTCGTCGCCATCCTCGCGATCTTCCTCGTTGCAGTCCTCGTCGTGGTCACTGTCCCGGGAGTGAGGGTCGCTGCCGGCAATGCCTTCCAGGGCGTGATAGCGGTCGTAGGGGGCTGGTTCCAGGTGCTCGCGCGGGGCACCTTCAAGGTGAACACGACTGTCGACGAGAGCAGGCAGGCAGTCCTATACCTGAACAGGCTCCGCGCCGCCGAGGGTGAAACCCCCCTCCTATTCGATGAACGGGCATACGAGCTCGCTCTCGCTAGGGCGGAGGACATGGCCGAGTACAAATACCTGAACTACACCAACCCAAAGACCGGTTCGTCTGCCCTTGCACTCAAAAGGAGTTACGGGTTTTCTCCAAACGAGTTCCTGATCGAGACCCTCTATGGGCAGTGGACAGCCTATGTCCCGGGAATAGAGACCCAGGCAATAGATTCGTGGATGATGGACACCGGGAACCGGCAGCGCCTCTTCTTCAACCAGACGGCCGGTGCAGTCGCATGCTACAGGGGTTACTGTTCCTACATCGGCATCAGGCCGGTCACCCCGGAGAGCACGCCTGCCGCTCCCGCTGGAAACATCACGGCAGACCAGGCTGCACAGTGATCCTGTCAGTCCGGGTACGGCTTCTCTTGGACGATCTCTCCATTCAATGCGGTATATTCTGTGGCGTGATCAATGAGTTCCCGGGTGAGCTCATCGGCGTCCAGCCCTGATTCGAGGGCGAGGATGCTCTCTTCCCTGGATGCCGTCGCAGGAGTCCCCGGTACATAGGGGCAGGAGAGGTCGCCCGGCTTCTCGTCGAACGTTCCGATCTTCCTTGCGAGGGCCACGATCTCCTGTTTGTCGAACGAAACGAGGGGGCGCAGGACCAGAACAGTTGCAGCGGCCGTGATCACGGCCATGTTCGCAAGCGTCTGGGATGCTACCTGCCCGAGGCTGTCCCCGGTGCAGAGAGCAGGAATGCCCTCACGCACGGCGAGATGGCTCCCGAGGCGCATCATGAACCTCTTGCAGAGGACGCACTGGAACCTCGGGTTCACCCGTCCGGCCATCCTCTCGAAAAAAGGGCCTGCATCGACCACGAAGAGGTGGATCGAAAAACCCCTGCACCAGTCCGAGAGGATGGAGAAATTCCGGAGGGTCGCTTGGAGGGTATCGCCCCCAGCCTCTTTCCCAAGGCTTACGTGGAGTGCCGCAACCTCGCACCCACGCTTCATCATCATCCATGCAGCGACCGGGGAGTCTATACCGGGTGAAAGGAGGGTGAGGACCCTGCCCTGGGTCCCCCACGGCAACCCGCCGGGTGCAGGTACCCTCCGGTCATAGACGACGCCACCGGTCTTTCGAAGCTCGGCATGCAGCTCGTAGTCCGGGTTGTCCAGGTCCACAGAGGTCCCGGGACACGCTGCGAGGATAGCGGACCCGATAGCTGCGGCGAGCTCCCTGCTCGTTATCCCCTCGATCCCCTCGCGCCTGGCCCTGACTGCGAACCGGGCACCCGGTCCCGCCGACCTCGATGCAAGTGCAACGGCGGCCTGCGTGACTGCCCCGGGATCCGGAGGAGTCAATGTACATGCAGCGACGTCGACTGCCCCGAAGACGCGGGAGAGTACTTCTGTCACCTTTTCCGGTGAGTCCCCGATAAAGAAGATGCGCCCCCTGACAGTCTCGACGTCCGGAAAGAGGCCTCTCGACCGGAGGGCTTCCCGGCAGTTCCGGACAAGGGTTTTTATGAATTCATTCCTGACCGGTTCGCTCTTCAGGAAGACTTCCCCGTACCGGAGCATCACGGCAGGTCCCGGCGGCAGCACTTTCATGGGTACGCTTTTCAGATATCATTCTCCACGCATATGGATAAAGAGAACCGTGAGGCGGAAAAGGGAGCTGAGGCGCCGTGGCTCTGTCACGGGTAACTTCCCAGCCCATCATAGAGGGCATCGTCCAAGGTGTGAGGCCCATAGACACAATTTTTGCGGGGGATACTGCACATCCTTAATATATGCTGCAGGATACCTATTCGTACCGGTTTTCATGTCCGTTGGAGGATTAGGCAGTGTACGAAAGAGTCCTTGTACCCTTTGATTTCTCACCCGACTCCCAGCATGCCGCGGCATGCTCAAAATACATTCCGAACGTCAGTCACGTGGTACTCCTTCACGTGGTCTATACGAAGCTCCCCTCTGTGTCCGGGGATTTCATCAACCCCGAAGCCGACTATGCCCGGCTTCGCCTGGAAGAGTATATCAGGGAAATTGAAATTGGAGGTCTTTCCATTCGGCCCCGCATCGAAGAGATTACAGGCGGGAACATTTCCGATATCGTCAACAAGGTGGCAGCCGAAGAGAACATTTCCTTGACCGTGATGGGGAGGAGGGGGCGGGGGGTCATCGAGACGATCCTCATCGGGAGCGTGGCACATGATGTCCTGCGATACGGAACTACAGACCTCCTCCTGACCATCCGGTCGGAGAAACAGGCATCCGGTGCAAATATCCCCCCCTGTTCCGACCTCTTCTCCCACGTGCTCATCTGCACGGACTTTTCAGACCCGGACATCGTGACCCTTGCACGTGAGAGGCTTTCCCAGCCCCAACGCGTCTCCATCATCCACGTCGTGAGCCATGGGGAATCGGAGAAGGAGGTTCGGGACCTTTCCGGGTCCGCGTGGTCTGAACTCGAGAGGCTATCGAAAGAGTTCTCCTCCAGGCACGTTGCAGTAACTACTGCAATCCGGGTAGGCAGCACATCCACGGAGATCGTCGGGTATGCTGAAAAAGAGGGTGTAACACTCATCGTGATGAAGTCGGCTGGAGAGAGAGGAGTTATCCCGAGCTTCCTGGGGACGACAGCCGCTCGTGTCGCAAGGACCGCACGCGTTCCGGTTCTCGTGCTGAAGCAATTTGACAAGGTAAGGGAGTGAAGCTCCCGGCGGCATGACACGGGGGCCCCTATACCGTGTCCTTCATACTGGGTTCGCTTTTTCATGGACAAACAGAGGCGTTTTCGTGCACCATTCCGATACACCTTTAACATACAGGAGAATACCTGTATGGCAATGGCAAAAAAGAAGGAAAAGGTAGGGAGCCAGGAAGAACAGCCCAAATTGTTCTACATATTCTATAACAAAGAGCGGTGGGACAACTGGATAAAGACGCTCCAGGAGTCGCGTTTCGATGCAGAACCCGGGAGCGAGGAGATGCCGGAGGGATACACCGTCCTCTATAACTTTGGTATGGACATCACCCTCTCGGTCCTCAAGATCATCAAGCTCTACCAGAACGGCCGGTACACGAAGGAGGAGGCAACCGAAAAACTCAAAGAGGTCGAGGCGATCGTGATGTGCGAGGCACCGGAAGACGACCTGGAAGACTACGTGGAGTCTCTCCAGATCTCCCTCCTCGTCCTCTTTGCAGGATGCCGGAAATTCCTTTCGGGAGAGTACGAAAAGGACATCAAGACCCTGGTAAAAGAGGGGAGGAAGATCGTCGAGACGGATATGGAAAAAGCCCTCGATATCGCTGCGGACATTGCAGCGAACGTGATTGGCGGGGCGCCCTGCTGCAGCAAATACATCAAGGACGATATCGAACAGCCGACGCTCTTCGACGAGTGGCTCATCGAGATCGAGAGCATCGCCGATGCCGTCGCCTCTCTCAAGAACTTCGATGAAGAGGCAGGAGAGGTGTGATAGCCGAGAAGGCGCGGTTCCGGCACGCCCGGAGATTGGAGAGAGTAGCCGGCTTCCATATCCCCGACCAGGCGTTCCATGGAGCTACTCTCGAAGCCATATCGTCCCATCTCAACTTCGACAGGCTCGACCACACCCTCCATGACCAGCTCGTGAGGTTCGTGAACGCGTTCCTCCGCTGCAACTGCCGGGACTCTCCCCTGTGCGGCTGCCCGGAGAGGAAGTTTTCCCAGGAGATCCTCGAATTGAGGGAGAACGGCCTCGACCACCGCCAGATCACCCAGTACCTCCTCGAGGAGTACGGGATCGAGATTTACCCTGCAGACATCCTCTCCTTCCTTGAAGATTCCGTCCATGTCCTCGAGGCCGTTGCGGATATCGCCCGGCTCGAGGGCCTCCCTGATCTCTCTGTCGCAGCATCGGACCATATCAGGAAGCTCGAGCGGTGAAATAAAAAGGAGAAGGTTCCCTTTCCAGTTCCAGGTGCCAGCGGGAAAAATATGAGCAGGACTGATGTGCAGGACAGCGGTTATGACCTGCCCCCCACCGTTTCAATGGACCATCTTGGGGAGAGGATTGCTGCATGCACACTCTGTCCTCTCGCCTTCTCGCGGAAACGCACCGTTCCCGGGGAGGGGCTTATACCTTCTACCTACCTTTTCATAGGGGAGGCCCCAGGGAAGACGGAGGACGAGACGGGGAGGCCTTTCGTGGGGAGAGCGGGGAGGATCCTCTCGGACCTGCTCGCTTCGTGCTCTCTCTCGCGTGACGAGGTCTTCATCACGAGCGTCGTGAAGTGCCGGCCCCCGGGCAACAGGGCACCACGAAGAGAAGAGATCTCCTCATGCATGCCCTACCTCGAAGAACAGATATCGCTTCTCTCACCCCGGTTCATAGTCCCGATGGGCAGGCCTGCCACGATGGCCCTTTTCAGGATGTACATGCTCCCATTCCCCTCGTTTAGGGATGTTCGCGGCAGTGAATACGTCGTGCACGGGAAAGAGAGCCGGCAGGAGAGGATCATCGTCCCTGTTCTCCACCCGGCAGTCGCCACTCACAATCCCCCGGCCCGGCGGGACCTCGAATCGGATTTCCAGAAACTGGCGCAGATAATGCACTCCTCCCGTCAGAGGCGCAAATGAATTTTCAAAAAAAAAGCTCTTCGCTATTTGGCATGAAAATCGACTGATTCACTTGCCAAAACTCAAATGGGGGGAGGATTGAAATTTTCATCCGTTGGGCCTGATGCTTACATTATAGTGTTTTGAGTGGGTAAGAAAGTGAGTGCGAGTGGGGGCTGCCGCCCCCACACCCCCATTGCGAGGGACCCCGCCGCCCCCGGAGGGTGCCCCGGCGGCGGTTCAACAACAAGCAAAACCAGGAACATCACCATGAGTTATAGCAGGTGCGATCAGCTCAAATTCAATTTACCCACTTGAAATGACGAAGAGGGAAAAAATCCGGTTTATCGGGGAGGTCGCCAGCCGGGTCGCCGGCTCTCATGGAGTCGAAGGCCTCCAGGTCACCAGGGGAAGAGCCTTTTCTATTCGGGAGGCGTGAAACCGATTGTTCGCCCCAGAGTCAATCGATCATTTCGGTCTCGTCTACGCGATGTCTTCCTTTCCAACCGGGGCGTGTTCCTCGATGAAAAGCAGGTCGGCGGGAAAACCCCAGGGACTGACAGAGATGAGTCCAGCTGCGAGATTGTCCCCCGGCACCTTGAAATGGAATGGAAACTGGGGGATCTCTCTTAGGGGGAGGGCAGTTATCCCGGTGGTGCACGCTTCAGGACAGCCCGGAATATGTCCTCCTTCCTGTCGAAGTAGAGGTCGTCATGGCCATTCCACGTCCCGCATCCCCGGAAGATCACCGCGGGTACGCCATTGTTGCTCTCTCCCATCACGAAATTGGCGAACCCTGCGATCTCATCCACCACGGCCTCTTCGGTAATCTTGAGGACGTGGCCGAAGAGGTCAGTATCCCCGCGGAAATCGCGGATAGCCACAACCCCGCTCCATCCGATCGCGTGCCCAGTCTGTCCCCGGCGAAACGCCCTCCCGCAGGTGTCAGTGATGATGACGGCAACAGATTTCCCTGTCAGGACTCTCAACGATTCCCGGACCTCAGCAGCAGCGGCCATCGGGTCCGGGGGCAGCAGGATGACCATTCCATCCTCGATGTTGCTCTGGTCGACACCTGCCCGGACCCCGATATGGCCGCAGGCGACCTCGGAGAGGACAAAGGGGTACTCGAGGATGATGTCGGTGGAAGTGTCGAGGACCGCCTGGATGAAACGGGGGTCCTCCCCTGTCTTCTCCGCGATCTTTTCGGCCCTCTCCAAAGGAGTGATGTCCCGGAGCAAGCGGGTATGCCCTTTCGCCTTGGAGTAGACCGATGATGCGATGCAGAGGATGTCCCCGTCCGAGAATATCGCCTTCCGGGAGATTAGGGCCGGGAGGTCATCTCCTTTCCGGATCATCGGGAGCCCCCGTATGCCCTCCACTTCGATGTGCATGGGAGAGTGTGGCCCCTTTTCCCTCATTAAATTAAAGTTGGCCAGGGGAAAGGAGCCGGGCGAAGAAAACCCGCGATCGCCCATGTCGTACGGTCCAAGAGGGGGTGTATTATGCAGAGTCTTTTTTCTTCAGGGTCCGCATCAGCTCGGTGAAAAAATCGTCGCGGGAAGTTCTCTCGACTTCTTCCTTCCTGACTGCCCCGTAACGCAGGAGGAGCATCAGTGCAAGGAGGAAGAAGGATAATGCAAGAATAGTGAGGGGTTCGATGCCCAGGATGCCGTGGAGAATGATCTCGCGGATCACGGAGACGATCCCGACTTCTATCATGATGTCGACGGCGATGCGGTGCTCCCGCAGGTAGATGATAAGGAGCCGGTATAGCTCCACGAGCACGAGGATGTAAATCAATTCAGACGCGATATACTGGAAATTCAGCGGCCCGGAAAAGCTTTCGACGAGACCGTAGAGGATCCTGGTCATCAACGCGAAGAGAAGAATGCAGATGACGATGACGATGATGTCCTGGATGTTCTCGAGCAGCCTCCTGAAGATATCATGAATGCTGTGGTAGTACTGGTCTGCCATAAACCGATAACCCCCCAATTTTTTACAGTTCAGCGATGCGGTATCCCGTATTCCTGGTCAATTTCTCCTGCAGCTTTTTCCAAGTCATCGAGGATCCGGAGAGCGTCTTTCCTGATCTCCTGGACGAGGGCTCTCATGCTCCTGCCCCTGATGTAGATCCTCTTTTTCTGCCGGTAGACGATACCTGCAGAAGAAAGTTTTCGAATGTGATGGTAGATACGGGACGACGATACTCCGAGCTCGCGCGCGATCTCTTCTACTGAGAGTCCCGCCTCGGATGCCCCCAAAGAAAGGAGTGCAATAATGATACGCGAAGCTATCCGCTGGGTATCCCGCCCCTCTTCCATGCCGAGGCACCGGCAGAACCAGATCACTTCGTCCTCTCCGCTACCCGGGACCGGTCTGTCCTCCTGGCGAAGGATGATCTCGCGTACCACGTGCAATTCCCATGATAATGGTTTTGTTCAATAATATTTAAACATATTGCATTTTGTCTAATTCATTTCTACATTTTAGATAATTCTTAAATATTTTCGAGACAGATATGTACATGTTTTCCGGAGGTGCATAAAAACGATGGAGATTATTCCTATCGGTGAAAGGGTTCTCGTCAAACCGATCCAGATGGAAGAAAGAACAAAAAGCGGAATTTACATCCCGGAGACCGCACGGGAACAGAAAAAACAGGGGTCCGTCGTATCCGTCGGCACCCGCGAGGATGGGTCTCCGCTGCCCTTGAAGCCTGGTGACCACATCCTCTACGGGGGATACAGTGCAGAAACATTCGAGATCGATAGAGAGACGTACGTATTTGTCCCGTTCAAGGACATCGTCGCACGCATCGTCCAGGGGTGATTGACAATGGCACAGTCGAAACAGCTAATCTTCAACGAAGAAGCACGGAAACTCATCCTGTCGGGCGTGAACAAGGTCGCGGACACCGTCAAGATCACTCTCGGACCGAAGGGGCGGTACGTTGTCCTCGACAAGCCGACCAACCCCGTCGTGACCAATGACGGTGTAACAATCGCCAAGGAGATATCCCTTCATGACAAGTTCGAGAACATCGGTGCCAAGCTCGTCAAGGAGGTCGCCCAGAAGACACAGGACAAGACAGGCGACGGGACGACGACCGCAACACTGCTCGTCCAGGCAATCCTCACCGAGGGGTTGAAGAACATTTCCGCCGGTGGAAACCCAATCGAGATCAAGCGCGGGATAGATGCAGCTGTTGTGTCGGTAGTGGATTATATAAAGTCGGTGAGTGTCCCTGTCAATGACCGCGAACGGATCATCCAGGTCGCGACGATATCTGCAAATAACGACGAGGAGATAGGCAAGCT
>JAPXNX010000037.1:0-9646 GCA_033811795.1 Methanolinea sp.
GGGCGCATCGACATTCATGCGCTGCACGTGTACCTCTTCGGGACACCGGGCCAGGACCGGTTCGAGTTCGTCCGTCAGATCGTCGCCCGCGGGATGGATGCAGCCATCCTCGTTGTCGACTCCAGCGCCCAACCCGACGACTTCACATTGCACCTCTATTCCTCGCTCATGGAACAGGGGGTCCCGCTCGCCGTGATACTGAACAAGTGCGACCTTCCCGGTGCCTGCCCGCAGGGGCTCGAGGAGACTTTCAAAAATGCGTTGGTGTTCAGCGTGTGCGCCCAGAACAGGGCTGCAGTCAGTGCAGCCCTGACGAAGTTCGTTGAATCTTTCATCAAGGATCTCTGAAGGGACAAAGGGGAATTAGCCCTCATTTCCAGACAGTGACAGGGTCGATGGTCGCATCGATGAGGAGGTCGAACCGGATCTCCTTTGTCCACCCTGTCTTCTCGAACATGTTCATGAAGCAGACACCTATCTTTTTTGCCGCCGGGTATTTCCCGATAGTGCTGGCGACCTGCCCCAGGGTGACCGGAACATTGGGCATCGAAAGCCCTCCCATCACGACCACCGTGGCAGGGTCCCGGATCATGGCCGTACCGGATGCCTGCATCCCGACGTCGGGGACGAGGGTGACCTTCTTCGCCTTGGACTCCTCGACGTAAGGGACAAAGACCTGTTCGAACTCAAGGCTCCGGATCGCAAACCCCAAGAGTTCCACAAACGGTGTGCATGTCCCGGGACACCCATAGTAAACGAGCTGGTCTTCGCGTTTCAGCCCCTGCTTCTCCACGAACTCCCTGAATGGCCGGAGCATCCCCGGCACGCCCTGGAAGACCTCTTTTTCTGCCATTTCATTTATACTCCTATGTGTAAGAATAGCACCCGTGCCTTATATGAAGGTATATGCACGCCGAGCGGAAGGTGGCAGACGACCCCCCCGGCTGCGGACCTTTCTTGATCCGTGGAACGGTGAATGGATCGGTCTTCCGATCAGAGATTAGACACGGGTCTTCCTGCACGAAGCAGCAAAGAAAAAAAAAGGTTCTCCAGGGGTGAGGGGAGATGGATCCCCTTCTTGTTCCTTCCTGGTTTTCCTGAGCACTTCCCTCAGGTCACGGCGACGGCGAGGTCATATGTCTCCACAGCCTCGATGAACGTCACATTGACCGGAGTCCCCCACATCTGGATGGTTGCCGTGTCAGGGGCCTCTTCTGCCTCGAATGCCACGCGTAGACCGTCGACCCTGAACTCCTGTCCGAGGTCGAGAGGCAGGTAGTTCCTGCCGTCGTCGCCGGATATGCCGAAGAACCCGCCCTCGAGGGGTACGAAGACGACAGTCCCGGACGGGACCCACGGTCGCCGGTACTCGGCATGGAGCGTATAGTTGCCTTTCTTTTCGGTAGAGAGCACCCACTCGCGTGTCCCCCCGGCCCCGACGAGCTGGGTATCAGGTGCGAGGAACTCGTTCTCCAAAACGGCAAGTCCCTCCGACGGTGTCATATTCCATCCATAGCCGGTCGTCGGGTTCTCGGGAAGTCGCAGAGTGAACACGGTCCCAAGCGTTGCGGTGACGTTTTTCCCGTTGTCATCAGGACCGAATACTAAGCTGGTTGCACCTGGTGTCGCCGCCGGAGTTACAGGCCCTCCACCAGTCTCGGGTTCCTGGAGGCACCCGGCTGCGAGAACCAGGCAGATTGCCATTGCCGCCACGGGGGCAAGAAGAAGTATCGAGCGGTTCATAGTTTGTTTCACCTTCGTGATCGTGTAAAATGAGGGCGTAACCGGATATACCCTTTCCCTTTACTGCAGAAAAAGCTGCAGTCACCTGGAAGAGCTATTCACGGTGTGCCCGGCATTCCCTTCAGAAAATGTAAGAAAAAAAGAATTTATTTCGGTCCCAGGTAAGGGTTCCGGAGGGCCTTGTTGTTCATGCCGAACTTCGCCCTCTCCTCGATTGTCTTCTGGTTCTTGGTGATCTTCTCGGTCGCGAGCTTTGTGACCATTTCGAGACCGGGCTTCACCTGCTCGATGGGCTTTGTCTCGAAGCATCCGGCGGCGACTGCCTTGCTCCAGATGTCATCACCGTTGCGTGTCCGTACAAAGACCGTGCTCCAGCCGTCGGGGCTCCCGACCGACCCGGTCGAGACATCTGCAAGGTTTGCCACGTAATCGAGGCAGACGTGGCAAGCGGGCTGCTCGTACTTGTGTGTCACCTTGAGGGGGAGCTGGACGACCTGCCCGCGCTGCCCGTACACCCAGAACTTGCCCTTCCCGATCTCCATCTTCTTGACTGCCTCCATCTTCATCGCTGCATGGTCCTCGACGAGCTGCTTGACGCTCTGGTATGGGAAGTTCTCCATGCAGAAGATGCCGATGGCGAGCTTGATCTTGTCGTCGACGTCGCGCCACCCGACCGGGTACAGCTGCCCCTTCCGGACAGACTGCATCTGGCACGGTGTCCCGACGATACCGATCTTGTCGAGGCCATAACTCCTCGTCGCCTCCTTGATCAGGGACACCTGGGGGCTGATGTTGTACTTCGTGCCGCCAGCGCTCATCAGTTCCTCGACGGTGGTCGCGACGAACGGGCGTGGCTTCCAGGGCTCGTCGCCCGGCCCGGCAACGATCGCACCGTCGATGATGCCCTCCTCGAGGGCGAACTTGAAGAGCTGGGTGACGATCCCACCGTCCTGGGCCTTCTTGAGAATGGCCTTGTCAGTGCTGCGCGCCGATACACAGAGTTTGTATTTTCCGAGTTCTCCTGCCATTTCTCTCACCTCACTTGAGTGCCGCACCAATGGCATCCGTTATGGCCTCGAATTCGGGCACCACGTCGAAGTTGAAGAAGCTCCTCGGGCACTGGGCATAGCATGCACCGCACTTGATGCACATCTCCCTGTTCACGTTGGGCTTCCCGTACTCGTGGGTGATTGCCCTGACCGGGCATGCCGCCGCGCAGGACCCGCATCCCATGCAGAGGCCCTGGTTGACGACATCGTACATCAGGTCGCACCCGCATGCCTCCGTCCCGCGCTCGGCGAGCTGCATCAGCGGGGCGAGGTACTTCTTCGCGAGTTCCTGCTGGTCCTTGTTGCCCTTCAGGAGCAGGTATGCCATCACGCACACGTTCCTGATGAGCTGCGGGCAGGGAGCGCACCCGGGGATGTAGACATCCACCTTGATGAGGTCCCCGATCGGCAGGTAGGACTCGTGCTGGGGCTGGTTGGGCTGGCCACCACGTGAAAACCGCGTGATGTTGCCGTAACAGGCACATCCACCCACTGCCACGACGACAGCTGCCTTCTCGCGGGTCTCTTTGATCTCCTCTACTGATAATTTATCCTGGATACATACCGAGCCCTCGACGAGTGCCACGTCCATCTTGGGGATGTGCCTCACGTCGGCGAGGGTCAGGCCATAGACAAGGTCGGCGTATCTGTCAAGAATGGTTAACAGTCCGCTGTAGTTGTCTGCTAGGGATACCAGACAGCCCGTGCACCCACTCATGTGCACGTGGCCAATCGTAATCTTGTCTGCCACAGGCTTTTCCTCCTTCTTAATCGTTTCAGCCTTCTTCTCCACGTCAGCTCTCGCCGCAGGCTTTCCCTCCGGCTTCTCGCTGGCGCTCTTCTTTCCGAAGATTCTCGAGAGTAGTCCCATAATCCACCCCTATCAGGGCGAGTACTTCGCGTACCGCCCGGGGAACCGCCCCTTTAACTTCATCCGAGAGTCCGATCTCGAATTCCGGTGCACTCACGCGCCGGGGCTGGCACCCGATAACTGTGATGTCGATCCTGTCCTTCAACCTGTGAAGCGGTTCGGTAAGGTCCCACGAATGGGCATCGCGGTAACTGCCAGGGGGCAGGTCCTCGACGGAGAACCGTGCCAGTTGGCCGGGTTTCCCCCCGAAGTCCGCGGTATCGACAATGATCAGCTTCCGTGTCACTGCAGAATCGAGCAGCGTAAAAATGAAGTGCGGGCCTCCCAGGCCTGCATCCACGGCTTTTACATTGTCGGGGAGGTCGAGGCGCCTGAGCTCCTCGATCACTTCAGGTCCGAACCCGTCATCGGCAAACAGCGGGTTGCCACACCCTGCGATCACGATCTCGGGATACAGCATGCCGGACTTCTCACTGGATGAACTTCTGGGCGATGACTTTCCTGTCCTCGTCGATGACGATCATGTGGGTCGCACATGAGACGCACGGGTCATATCCGCGGACAACCATTTCCGCAACCTGCCAAGGTGCGCCGGTCAGGGCGCGGCTGCAGGTCGGGAAGTTCCAGGTGGTAGGGACCAGCATCTCGTAGTAGAGGACACGTCCGTCCTTGACCTTCGCGAGGTGGACATCGGTCCCGCGGGGCGCTTCGTTCGCGGCCCATCCGAGGGAGCCGTCACCCTGCGGGATGTAGTCTGCCACGACCTTGCCGTCCGGGTTGTACTCGTCGAGGGCGTTGATGATGGAGTACAGGCAGTCGGTGTATTCCAGCTGCCGGGCAATGTGCTGGCCCCATGTGCCCTTCTCGTCGAACTTCTTGAACGTGACAAGACGTGCACGAGGCCCGACCTCGACTGGAGCCCCGTCGTAGAGCGGGACACCCGTGCAGGCCTCCATCTGGGGGTTGACCTTGGTCCCGACCGGGGACGTCCCGCCGATGGGGTAGCTTGGGTCTGCAAGGCTGACCTCGCCCTCGCCCATGTACCAGTCCCACGGCCGAACATCGGTCCAGCGTTCGGGGTCCCACCCGGGGTTCTCGTCCAGGTTGGTGCTGGCATACATCGGGTGGGCTGCCATGTACCCCTGGTTGTGGTACCCGAGTGTCTTCGGCAGCGGGATCTGCTTTCCGCCGACCTCGACCCAGTCCCTCTTCTTCATGTTATTGATGACCGCCACCATGAAGTCCATCTGCTCGTGGGCAAGGACAAGGCCTTCCTTTGCAAGGTCGTACATCTTGGTTACCGCCTGCTTCGTGCAGGCCTTGTACATGCCGCCGACGCGGGGGTTGCTCGGGTGTATGGCCTCTCCGCCAGCGATCTCGCCGATCGTCTGGCCAATCTCGCGGAGCCTCTGGATCCTCTTTGCAACCGACCGGACAGGCTCCTGCGGAGAGAACGGGTTGATCTTGGTATCAGTTCCCGGCAGGTAGAAGTCTGGCAGGATCAGGATATTGTGCAATGCGATACTGTGCAAGCGGTTGGCTGCCTGAAGGATGATCCTGAGCAGCTTGGCGTCCCTTGGGATCTCGCAGCGGATCGAGCCTTCCATGGACTCGATGCCGGCCAGGGTGTGGGCGATCGGGCAGATACCGCACACGCGTGACGCGATCTTCGGGACCTGATCCATCGTCTTTCCAAGGGCCAGCTTCTCCACACCCCTCACCGGGGTGATCGAGAGCCAGTCACCACGCTCGACGATACCGGCATCGTCTACCTTCAGGACGAGCTTCGAGTGTCCCTCGTGCCTCGTGGTTGGAGAGATCTCTACAATTTTCGACAATATAATCGCCTCATGGTATTTCCGTGTTCACAGTGCGTTACAGGTGTTCGTTCCACACTCACCTCTCGATTGGAGAGATGGTTGACCGTACAAAGTACGTTCAGTCAAATTGTCAATTCCTCCTATTATTTATCACCTCTGCAAAGATCCCGGTAGATAATAAAAACAAAATGCGAGGGGATCTGGCACAAATATCAATTTTAATGAGTTTTTTTAAAGTAGTACGTCCACGAGATGAGCGGGGACAGTGTCAAGGCACACGGCTACCAGGGGATTGATTCCCATTTAAAATGTTTTTTTTAGAAGATCTCAATGCGCTTTTCCCCGCGACTGCCAACTCAGTGAGTGGTACTTGGAGGGACCCTCTTTCGTGACCGTGGGAGTCTCCGAGATTCTTCACACCTCGGACGACTCTCCATTTAACTCGAAGAAGAGCTCTGCTATTGTCGCCTGGCGTTCGGCATAGGCGTCGTGCTGGTGGATGCTCTCCTCGTTCGTCTGCTTGATGGTGACGAGCGAGTCCCCGGGGAGGTCATGGAACTCGTGGAGGACCTTCTTTGCGATCTCGCGGACGCAGTCCTCCACGAACCGGGGGTTCTTGTGCGCGTTGAGGACAACGTAGCTCTCGTCGCTCCGCTTGAGGAGCTCGAATATCGAGGCACTCATGGACTCTTTCAGGATCGTGATGATCTTTTCCAGTTCCACGTGCTGGTCATCATCGATCTCGATGCAGAGGAACCCCCTCCCCCTCTGGTTATGGGTCGCCATCGGGACTTCCTGGAGGAAGAGGTCGATCTTCTCGTCCGGGACGCCGAGCCCCTGAAGAACAGATATCGCCCTCTCTTTCATGATGTCCTGGGCACACGGGCAGGCCGTCATGCCCGTCACCTCTGCACCTATGCTCTTTCTGACAATAGGGTCGCGGAACGTCCGGCGTGCAACTGCACGCGCGTGAACCTTCACGACTTCGTGGCAGTGCGTCCGGGAGACAGGTGTCTCTCGCTTGACCATGAACTGGCTGTTCATGAGGACCTCGGTCCTATCGGCATACTCGTGGCGGTCGAGGAGCTTTCGTGCAACGGCACTGCAGAGGTTCTCTATCTCCTTGACCTCGCCGTCGATTGCCTGCTGGAGAACCTCGTCGATGACCTCGAAGTTCCGCGACAGGTTCGCGCCCTTGAGGCTCCCGGGGAGGTCGACGAAGACATCGAAATTGGAGATGAACACGACCGGCCTCTTCTCCGGCCGGGAGACCTCGACGAGCTTCTTGACGTTCTTGACCCCGACCCGGGTGAGGTTGATCCGCACGTCCGGCAACGTCGACTGTATATCCGGCAATTCGCTCCCGGTCCTGTGCTGTCTATCATTGAGAATAAAGCATCTCTCCCGGGTCTGATGTGGAATGTAGTTTTTTCATATAATATTTAAGTGCTCTGTTACTGATAGATGTAAGATAAGACATGATGGAGAAATACTACGAAGCCGATGCCGACCTTGGCGTTCTCTCGGGAAAGAAGATCGCCGTGATCGGGTACGGATCCCAGGGGCGGGGGCAGGCTCTCAACCTGAGGGACAGCGGCCTTGATGTCGTGATAGGCCTGCGGCCCGGCCGTTCCTGGCAGGCTGCAACCGCCGACGGGTTCAAGGTCTATCCTGTCTCGGAGGCCGTGAAGATGGGCCAGGTCATCCAGGTACTCGTACCCGACGAGCTACAGGGGTCGCTCTACCAGGCCGAGATACGCCCGCACCTCTCCGGGAAGAAATGCCTGATGTTCTCGCATGGATTCAATATCCACTTCGGCCAGATAGTACCTCCCCCCGATGTCGACGTAGTGATGGTGGCACCGAAAGGCCCCGGGCCGATGGTCAGGAAGATGTACGAGGAGGGCAAAGGTGTCCCCGCACTCATCGCGGTTCACCAGGACTACACGGGACAGGCCCAGAAGATAGCGCTTGCCTACGCAAAGGGTATCGGCGCAACGCGGGCTGTCGTCCTCGAGACCACCTTCCGCGAGGAGACCGAGACGGACCTATTCGGGGAGCAGGCTGTTCTCTGCGGCGGTATAACATCGCTCATCAGAGCAGGATTCGAGACGCTCGTCGATGCCGGGTATGCACCCGAGATGGCATACCTGGAGGTCCTCCACGAGTCGAAACTCATCGTCGACCTGATCTACGAGGGTGGTTTTACCAAGATGCGCAACTCCGTCAGCAACACGGCACAGTACGGCGACCTGACCCGCGGCCCGCGGGTGATTGGGTCCGAAACGTACATCGCCATGCAGGAGATCCTCCGGGAAATCCAGAGTGGTGAGTTCGCTAAAGAGTGGATGCTCGAGAACACGGTGAACCGCCCGGTCTTCAATGCCCTGACGAAGGCCGACGAGGAGCACCTGATCGAGCAGGTCGGAAAGGAAGTGCGGGCAATGATGCCCCAGTTCCAGGACA
Source organism: Methanolinea sp. (assembly GCA_033811795.1). GTDB lineage: Archaea > Halobacteriota > Methanomicrobia > Methanomicrobiales > Methanospirillaceae > Methanolinea_A. The sequence continues at coordinate 7,950 of JAPXNX010000037.1, forward strand.
AGAAAAAGGCCTGACCCCGCATCTTTTTTTTGAAGACGTCCCGTGGTGGCGTCACAGCTGCATGCGGCGGGTGAGGGAGGAGAGCGCGTCTTTCACTTCGTCTGCATCCAGCAGGAGCCTCTCCCCAGCTCCTGTCACATCGAGCCTCTCCCCGCCGAGGGTCCCTATGACCCTGCAGGGAATGCCGGCGATGTCACTTTCATTCCGAAACGCGAGGAGAAACCGTCCATATGTCTCTGAAAAGAGCCCGGTAAGGAGATCGCAGCCGAGTGTGACGGTGCAGCCCGGGGAGTATGTCACCAGGGCAGCGAGGAGCCCCCCCTGCGAGATGTCCGTTGCGGCAATACCCCGCGTCGCGCAGACACGTTCGCGGACGACGGGGAGGAACCGTGCGCTGCCGATGGGAGGGGCATCTCCCCCGCACCCTGTCATCGCATCGAGGACCGACCCCCCGAAGTGAGGGCCCGGCTCCCCAAGAATGGCGAGCCCCCATCCATCCCCCGGCCTGGCAGGGGGAAACAACGGGCCCTTCCCCAGCATGCCGATGGACGGTGTGGGTTTGATCCGGGTATTGTGCTCGTCGCTCTCGTTGTAGAGCGAGACGTTCCCCCCGACTACCGGGATCCCGAGGTCCCTGGCGGCGTCTCCAAGACCCCTCACGCTTTCAGAGAGCTGCCAGTACACTTCAGGATGAACGGGACTTGCGAAGTTGAGGCAGTCTACAAGGCAGATGGGAGATGCGCCCGCGCACGCGAGGTTCGATGCGTTCTCGATCACCGCGTTTGCGGCCCCCTCGTACGGCTTCAGGTGAACGTGACGCGGGTTGCACCCGCAGGAGAGAGAGAGGGCCTCCCCGTCGAGCCGGAGGACGGCAGCGTCCGGGCCGAGCGAGACGGTCCGGAGCTGGACGTCGTGGTCGTACTGCTCGAAGACCCAGTTCCTGGACGCCACCTCGGGGTGGGAGAGGACCTTTCGCGCCAGGTCCGGGACGTCACCTGCAGGGCGGGAAAAGGGCTTCGCCGCTTCGTAAGGCCGGGAATCCCAGGTGCAGGGCGGGGCCTTGGCGACGAGGAGATCGATCGGTATCTCGCAGACGACCCGCCCGTGGAACGTGACGCGGTACACAGGCTCGGCGATGACTTCGCCTACCTCGCTCCAGGAAAGGTCGTACTTCTCTGCGATCCGCCCCATGAGCTGCACGTCGCCCGGCTCCACTTCGAGGAGCATCCTCTCCTGCGACTCTGCGAGCATGATCTCCACGGGCTGCATGCCTTTCTCCCTCTGGTGAACTCTCTCTGCATAGATGTGCCCGCCAAACGTGCTGCACATCTCGCTAGAGGCCCCTGCGAGCCCGGCAGCCCCTAGGTCCCGGCACGAAAGGACCCTACCGGTGGCAGCCATCTCAAGCACCGCATCAATGAGGAGTTTCTCCGTGTACGGGTCGCCTATCTGGACGCTCGGCCTGTCGGAAGCCTCGGCGTTTTCGGAGAGGTCCCGCGAGGCGAACGATGCCCCGCCAAGGCCGTCCCTGCCCGTGGCCGATCCCACGAGGAAGAGCCTGTTTCCCGGCCTCTTCGCGCGTGCCGTCAGGAACGCCCCGGGGGCCACCGTCCCGATGCAGACCACGTTCACGAGCGGGTTCCCGGAAAAGTCCGGGTCGAAGCAGAGGTCTCCCCGGACGACCGGCACCCCGATGC
>JAPXNX010000038.1:0-9621 GCA_033811795.1 Methanolinea sp.
ACGTCTGCGTCTGCGGAAACGCCCCCACCCTCGGGCGGGAGATTCCATTGGTCAGCGGGGTCGTCCTCGCTGCCGACGCCGCGGCCCTCGTCCTTTATTCCCACGGCATCCGGCCGGATGCGATCTTCACCGACCTCGACGGTGCGACCGGGGAGTTCGTCTCGATGAACCGCGAGGGCACCGTCATCGTCGTCCATGCCCACGGCGACAACGTCCCCCTCCTCCGCCATTGGGTCCCCCGGTTCGGGGGGCCGGTCGTCGGGACGACCCAGGGCCGCCCCCTCCACCATGTCCACAACTTCGGTGGCTTCACCGACGGGGACCGTGCCGTCTTCGCGGCGCAGAGCCTCGGGGCAGCGAGCATCACGCTGCTCGGGTTCGACCTTGACGACACCCGCGTCGACCCGATAAAAAGGGCGAAGCTCGCCTGGGCCCGGCGCCTCCTCGGGCAGATCCTCCCATGAAGGGAAATTCGGCGTTCATCCTCGACGGGTACGTGGACGAACCCGCCTGCCTCGGAGTCCCCCCGTTCATCTCCCCTGCCGTGAGGACCCTTGCCGGTGCGCTGATCGCAAGGGAGTTCGATGTCGGGTACCTGACGATAGACCAGGTCAGGCAGGACCCTGGGGCGATCGCCGCAATGAACGAATCCTCCCTCGTGGTCATGGTCGCAGGCGCAACCGTCCCGGGGAAGTACCTCGGGGGGACGCCGGCGACGCTCACCGAGATACACCAGGTCGGGGCTGCCCTCCAGAGACCTGTCACGCTGCTCGCGGGTCCGATCGCGTTTGGGTACTCTCCCGGCGGCGGCAGGAAGGCCGAGAAGGGGGCGATGCCCATGTTCGATGCAGTGCTCTCTGGCTCGCCGGCATCAGCACTCGAAAACTACCTCGACGGGAGAGAGCCTTTCGGAAAGTTCGACTACAGGAGGGAGGATCCCTGGAGCGTGCTCGGCGCGGGAATCGTCAGGAAACACCCACGATTCCCCTGGGTGATCTGCGAACTCGAGACCGCCCGGGGGTGCCCCCGGTCCTACTCGGGTGGCTGCTCGTTCTGCACGGAGCCTTTCTACGGTCCCCCGGTCTTCCGCCCGATCGAGGGTATAGCCGAGGAGGTCGCGGCCCTCTCCCGTGCAGGGGAGAGGCACTTCCGGATCGGCCGCCAGCCCGACATCCTCGTCTACGGTGCCTCTGCCGCCGAGGAATACCCGGCCCCGGTCCCGGAAAAGGTCGAGGATCTCTTCTCGTCGGTCCGGAAAGCCGCTCCCACCCTCGAGACGCTCCATATCGACAACGTAAACCCGGGGACGATAGCCCGGCACCCGGAAGAGAGCCGCGCTGCACTCGAAGCGATCGTCACGCACCACACGCCCGGCGACGTCGCTGCATTTGGCATGGAGACCGCCGACCCCGTCGTCATCCAGCGCAACAACCTCAAGGCCCAGCCCGGCCAGGTCTTCGACGCCATCCGCATCGTGAACGAGGTCGGCAGGCACCGCGAGGGAGGGGTCCCCCACCTCCTCCCCGGCCTGAACTTCGTCGCCGGGCTCGCAGGGGAGACGGCGGAGACCTACAGGGAAAACATCAGGTTCCTCGACCAGGTCCTTGCATCGGGGCTGCTCGTGCGGAGGGTCAACATCCGGCAGCTGATGCCCTTCGAAGGGACGCGAGCCTACGACGAGAACACACTGGGTGCACACAGGGCGCTCTTCGCCTCGTTCAAGGCCCACGTCCGCGAGAAGTTCGACCTCCCCATGCTGCAGCGGGTCTTTCCCACCGGCACGGTCCTCCGGAAGGTGGTCGTCGAGGTGGAGGGGGACCCCTCCTTCGGCCGCCAGATGGGATCGTACCCCATCCTCGTCGGCATCCCCCTGCGGATACGGCCGCTCTCCGTCATCGACGCCGTTGTCGTCGACCACGGTATACGGTCACTTTCCGCCCTCCCGCTTCCGGTCGATATCAACGCCCTCCCCATCCGGGCCCTCTCCTGGATACCAGGGGTGGGGAGGCAGCGTGCAGCCCGGATAGCCGGGGCCCGCCCATTCCGCGACCTGGCCGAGTTCAGGGCCGTTGCCGGGCCCCTTCCCCTCGACCACCTGTTCTCGTTCTCCTAGATCTCCCGGAGCTCGATGACCTTGAGGATGTCTGTCCTCGTCACGATCCCGACCAGCTGGTCGTCGACCGTCACGGGGAGGTGCCCGATGTTCCGGAGGGACATCACCCGGAGGGCTTCGATGATCGGCGCCGACGGGGGGAGCGTGATGACTTCCCGCGTCATGATGTCACGGACCTGCATCGCCTCGCGGTCGATCGGCGGCACCTTGTGGAGGTCGGCGAGGGTAACCATACCCACGAGGCGGCCCTTCTCGGTCACGGGGAAGCCCAGGTGCTTCGTCGTGTACATGAGGTCGATCACCTCCCTCACCGGGGTATAGGGGGAGACCGCCATCACCGGGCTCGTCATGATGTCACCGATCTTGACGTCTTTTAAGAGGAATGTGTACTTGATGGCGGTCGATTCCTGGGTCGCTCCGATGTAAATGAAAAAGGCTATCAGGATCAGGATAGGCGAGAGGAGGAACACCCCGATTATCCCAAAGACGACGGCGAATGCCTTCCCCACGGATGCCGCTATCCGGGTCGCATCAGGGAGCGGCATGCGGATCGCGAGGATCGCCCGCAGAACGCGTCCTCCGTCCATGGGGAATGCCGGCAGGAGGTTGAACACGAACAGAGAAACGTTCAGCAGCCCGAGGTAGGAAAAGGCGAAGACCAGGAGACCGGAAAGCGGTCCGCTGGCAACGGTGGCATTGACGGCATAAACGAGGACGATGAAGAGGAGGCCCGTGGCGAGACTCGACAGGGGGCCGACGAGAGCCATCGGGAGTTCGACGCGGGGATCGGGCGAGCTGTCCTCCATGGAGGAGACTCCCCCGAAGACGAGGAGCGTGATGCTGTGGATGGGCACCCCCTTGCTCTTTGCAACGATGCAGTGCGCGATCTCGTGGAGGAGCACGCCGCCAAAGAGGCCGAGCGCCACGAAAGCGCCAAGGACGTACCTGTTTATCCATGGCAGGAGGTACGTCGTATCGATCGGGACTCCGAAAGTCGTGGAGAGCACGGAAACGGTGAGAGGCATCTGGGAGCCGATTATCCATGCGAAGATCGGGATAATGAGGAGGAATGTCCAGTGAATCAGGATGGGAATGCCATAAATAGACCCGATTTTGAACGACGTTTTCATAAAAGGAGTATCTTTTTAACCATTATAGTATATATCTTCCATGATTAGGATGAGAACCCAGATTACGGAGTTATTTGGCCTGAATATTTACACGGAAAAGAGTGTCTATGTGGGCGAGGTCGAAGACGTCATCCTCGACATCGAGGGGAAGAAGATGGATTCCCTCGTCGTGGGCAAACTCAACCAGGACCTCGTGGACGTCAAGAACTACAAGGGCCTCAAGATACCTTTCCGCATCATCCGGAGCATCGGGGACATTGTGATCATCCGCCACCTCCCGGGTGCGTTCAAGACAGGAGCAACGGTGGACCCCCGTTAAAGATACCTGGAGTGGGCGGTCCCCTAGGCATGGGAGACCTCCCCCCATTCTCTTTATGCGACACAGGGAACTCTACAGCAACCTCGTTGCACTCCCGCCACTCTTCATCAGGCTCGACGGCCGCACGTTTCACCGGTTCGCAGAGTCCTGGGGGCTCGAACGACCTTTCGACGAGCGGTTTGCGAATGCAATGGCGCGGGTCGGCGAGCTCCTCATCGCGGAGAGCGGCCTCTCCCCGGACCTTGCCTACACGTTCTCCGACGAGATCAACCTCTACTTCTCCCGTCTCCCCTTCAACGGCCGGGTGGAGAAGCTCGACTCAGTGACCGCTTCGTACGTGGCCAGCGCCCTCACGATAGGAATGGATAGCAGGGAAGCGATATCCTTCGACGCCCGTATCATCCATGTCACGACCGAGGTGGCCCCCGAGTACCTCATTCACAGGCAGGGCGAGGCATGGAGGAACCACATGAACGCCTACTGCCAGCACCTCCTGGTCAGCGAGGGGATGAGCAGGAAGGAGGCGGCGGCCTTCCTCAAGGGCATGCCTTCCCGCGGGATGCACGAGGTCGCCTTTTCACGCGGCGTCAACCTCTCGGAGACACCGGCATGGCAGAGGAGGGGTATACTCGTCAGGAAGAGAGCGCGGAAAGTGAAAGGCATCGACCTTCGGTCCGGTGAGGCCAGGGAGAGCTACCGGAGCGAGGTCGTCACCGACAGGGACCTCCCTGTCTTTGCGTCGCCCGAGGGGCGTTCCCTTCTCTCTTCAATCCTCCGCAGCCCGTGAGAGGAAGAGGGTCATTGCTATCCCCTCGACGTCCCAGTCCCGCGTGAGGTCTGCATCCCTCGTCCCCTGCGACGCCCCGCAATCGAAGTCAAGTGATACTGCCCTGATCTCGTCCATTATCCCCTTCTTCCACCTCTCGGCGACCATCGTGCAGACCCTCCTGTCGGCGATGCGGGCCGCGGCACGGACAAAGTCCTCGACGCGAAGGTCCAGCTGGCGCCGCATCTCCTGGAACCTCCGGATGATCTCGCGGGCGTATCCCTCGGCCTCGAGGTCCGGGGTGAGCGCTGTGTCAACGTAAACGATTCCGCCCTGCATCGGTGCCGAATAGACCCCTTCGGGCAGGTGCTCGATAAAAGTGACCTGCCCGGGCTGGATCTCGAACCGATCTCCTCCATCCACAAGAACATGGACGCCCTTTGCCTCGAAGTCCGCTTTCATAGCGTTTGCGTCGGCGCCACGGATCAATTCGCGCACACGCGGTGCGTCCTTTCCGAAGACCGGACCGAGCGCCTTCATGACCGGTTCCGCCCTCCATCCGACCCGCTCCCAGCGGTCGGGGACTGCCCGGACCGAGCGTGCGTTCGCCCTCTCTCGGCAGATCTGGGCGAGCGCCTCTATGGCCCTGGCGACATCGGCACTCTCGGTGGCGACGACACACTCCTTCACGGGCCACCGGAGTTTCCGCTTCCCTGCCTGCCGTGCATTCGCCTGCGCCTCGTCGAAGGACCGGACCGTCTCCATGTCCTTCTCGAGCTGCCGGTCGACGAGGGCAGGATCACTTTCCATCCAGGAGAGCATATGTACGCTCTCCGGGTCGCCCGGGAGTGCGAGGTTCCGGTACATCGCCTCTGTCACGTGGGGGACAAACGGGGCTGCGATGGATAGGAGGGCCCGCATCGCGAAATACATCGTTTCGTACGCGGCAGTCTTCTCCGGGGACTCCCCTTCGAGCCACATCCTCTCGCGGACCAGCTGGACGTACCACCTCGAGAGGTCTTCGAGGACGAACTGGACAATGGCACGTGACGCCCGGTGGAGGTTGCAGGTGGAGAGGTCTGCTGTCACCTGGTCTGCAAGGCTATTTGCCCTCGATAGGATCCACCGGTCCTCCGGCAGGAGGGCATGGAGGTTCTCCTTCACGAACGAGCCGTCCCAGGTCCCGCCCCGGGACGAGGGCGAGAACCCGTCGAGGATCATGTAGGGGAGGGGGAACCTGTACACATTCCAGAGGATGTTGATGGCACGCGCGATGTTCTTGACCCCCTCCCAGTTGAACCGGAGGTCATCCCAGGGCGCGTTCTGCGAGAGGACGTAGAGCCGGAGGACGTCTGCCCCATGGGCTCCAATGACCTCCTCGGGGGTCACGACGTTGCCGAGGCTCTTGCTCATCTTCCGCCCCTCCGCGTCGAGTGCAAAACCGTGCATGAGGACGCTCTTGTAGGGAGATCTCCCGAACGCGATGACGCTTGCCCCGAGCTGGCTGTAGAACCAGCCCCTCGTCTGGTCCTGCCCCTCCGCGATGAAGTCTGCGGGCCAGAGGCGCTCGAAGCCGTCCTTCCGGGCCGGGAACCCGAGCGTCGCCCACGAGGCCACGGCAGAGTCGAACCAGACGTCGAAGATGTCTTCGACGCGGCGCATGGCGCCCCCGCATGGGCACGGGATCTCCACACCGTCGACCCACGGACGGTGGGGGTCGGTGACCGGTGTCCCGCTCGCCTCTTCCAGCTCCCCAAACGTCCCGATAACGCGATAGGCCCCGCACGACCCACATGTCCAGACCGGTATCGGGATGCCCCAGTACCTCTGGCGAGAGATGCACCAGTCCCTGGCCTCCTTGATCCAGTCATGGAACCTCGCGCTCCCGGCCCACTCCGGGTACCAGGTCACCTTCGCGACCTCTTCCAGCATCCGGTCCCTGATCTGGGACGCCCGGAGGAACCACTGCTCCGTTGCCCTGAAGATGATGGGGGTCTTACACCTCCAGCAGTGACCGTAGCGGTGGACGACACTCTCCTGCGCGAGCAGGTGCTGGCCGAGGTCGGCGATGACTGCTGGGTCCGCCTCCTTGACAAAGAGGTTTGCGTATTTTCCCCCCTGCCCGGTAAACCTCCCGTGGATGTCAACCGGGCAGACTATGGGAAGGCCCTCGCGGCACCCGAGGACGTAGTCGTCCCACCCATGCCCGGGCGCGATATGGACGATCCCGGTATTTTCGAGCGTGACGAAATCTGCGAGGACAACCCTGTGCTCCATCTCCGCCTGGACCGGGACCTGCTCCTCCAGCGGCGAAGAGTACGAAAGGTCCTGCATCTTCGTCCCGGGGCGTGTCTCGAGGACGGCATAGTCCTGGTACCTCCCCTTCTTCAGGACGCTCTCCACGAGGTCTTCTGCCATCCAGAGTACCTCCTTCATGCCATCCCGGGAGGCCTCGACCCGGGCGTACGCAAACTCCGGGTTGACCGCCACCGCCACGTTCGCAGGAAGGGTCCATGGTGTCGTCGTCCATATCACGATGTACTCGTTCTCCCTCCCGGTGACGGGAAACTTGACGAATATGGAGGGGTCGGTCTCGTCCCAGTACTCGACCTCGGCATCGGCGATCGCAGTGGCGCACCGCGGGCACCAGTTGACGACGCGGAACCCGCGCTCGAGCATCCCCTCCTCGTCTGCCCTTTTCAAGGTCCACCAGGCTGCCTCTATATAGCCGGGGTTCATCGTCTGGTAGGGGTCGTCGAAGTCGAGCCATGTCCCAAGGCGCATGAACTGTTCGCTCATGATGTCCTTGTTCGTCGCGGCGAATTCCCTGCAGTGTTCGATGAACGGGCCGATCCCGAAGCGCTCAATGTCCTTCTTCGAAGAAAACCCGAGCTTCTGCTCGACCCTCACCTCGATCGGCAGCCCGTGCATGTCATACCCTGCCCTGGCGACCACGTTCCTGCCGCACATCCTGTGGTACCGCAGGATGCAGTCCTTGATGATCTTGTTCCAGGCGGTCCCGAGGTGGATATGCCCGGTCGTGTAGGGCGGCCCGTCGACGAAGAAAAAGTCTTTGCCCCCCTCGTGCATCTCCTCGACACGCCTGAATATGTCGTTTTCCTTCCAGAACGCCTGGACTGCCTCCTCGATCTCCCCTGCCTGGTAACTGCTCTTTTCCTCCTTCATGGATCAGACCTCGAAAAAACACCTATTCGCATCCCGGGTACGGAGCGCATCGCAATATGCCCATCCTCCCTTTCGGTTTACCATGCGGAGCACGGGCAGAAGGTACCCAGCGAAATGCATCGGTTCCCCGCGGATGACACCACTTTTCCGTGCCGGGAACATCCAGGGGGTGGAAATGCCGCGCCCTATCAGGGAATAAAACAATCCGTCATGGAATTATTCCACCACGAGAATATACATGGGAGAGCACTGTATAAAAAACCCCTGATTACTTTCAGAGAGATTTTTGTTTTTTGCTGTCTCGCAGGAGACCATTATTTCCAGGCGGAAGAAAACCTGTCAGCATGGATGCAAAAGGGACAAGGGGGGAAAGTTACTTCACGTGTTGCAATTCCATCCTCGGCAGGATTGAGTTGCCGGGATACAGGTGCAGGGGACCGCGTCGCACAATCGGGGAGGTAAACGCACTCCACTGTCCTGCATCCATCCCAGGAGGGGATGGAGAATGACTGGCCATGCCCGTCCCATCCAGGTCGCCGTTATCGGTGCCGTGGACTGCAGCGAAGGCGATGCCCGCGCCGCTGAGGAGATCGGCAGGACACTTGCAGAGAATGGAGTCATTCTCATATCGGGCGGCATGTCTGGCGTGATGGAAGCCTCGTGCCGCGGCGCTGCAGCATCCGGAGGGGTGACAGTCGGGATCCTCCCTGGTGCGGGAAGCGAAAACCCCTACGTCTCGGTCCAGATCAGGACGGGGATGTCCCACGCCCGGAACTTCATCGTGGTTGAGAGTGCTGACGCAGTCATTGCAGTCGGCGGCGGATACGGGACGCTATCGGAGATCGCCTTTGCACTGAAGACAGGAAAACCGATCTTCGGGTACATGACCTGGGACATCCCGGGAGTCATCGCCTGCCCGACACCGCGGGACACTTGCGTCAGGGCGCTCTCGGCCGCGATCCGGTGAGCGCCATCCGGTACAATCCATCTTCCCTGGGATCTTTACTAAGATCCGGGGATGGGATTGGTTCCGCAGGGCCCTCGCACCCACATATCTACCGGGGTGAAGACAAGGGCTGCAAGGTCTGACCTCGCGCCTGCCGGAAGGGCGGACGCGAATCGAGATGACTACTTGGAATGCCCGGCAAGGGAGATTTCCCCACCGCGGGAGGGACGGTGGAGAACTGCCGTATCACCACAGTATGACTTCGATAGGCGTCCCGGCCTCAAGCCCCTCGCTCCCTGCCGGGATACGTACCATCCCGTCGGACTCCGCGAGGGTATTGAGGAGCCCTGACTTCCCGAAGAGGGGGACTGCCCGCCCGCCTTCGAGCCTGATCCTGACATAGTCCTCCCTGCCCCGTGCAGAGGGGACGTTCTGGGCAAGGACTGCAGAGACCGTGTTCCCGACCCTTGACACTTCCCCGGAGAGTGCCGCAAGAAGGGGGCGTGCGACCCTGTCGAGCACGACGAGTGCCGAGGCTGGGTGGCCTGGAAGCCCGATAACCGGCTTTTTCCGGCACCTGCCGATGACGGTGGGCTTTCCCGGCGCGACGGCTATCCCATGGACCAGGACCTCCCCCAGTTCGCCGATGAGGGCGGCTGTGAGGTCGCGCTCGTCCTTGGAACTCCCCCCCGAGAGGAGGACGGCATCGTTCTCGTCGAGCGCCTGTTGGAGCCGCGAGCTGAGCGCCTCGTGCTCGTCAGGGACGATGCCGTAGGGCCTCTCCAGGCACCCGCACTTCCGGAGATACGCTGCTATCATCGGCCCGTTGCTGTCCCTCACCCTGCCCCTGCCCGGGACGTCCCTGACACTGACGAGTTCGTTCCCGGTGGAGATCACGCCGACCGAGGGCATCCTGAAGACGGGGACGACCGCGCACCCGATGGCAGCAAGAACCCCGCAATCCGCAGGCCGGAGCCTTCGCCCGGCAGGGAGCGCAGGCCTTTCCCGCGAGAAGTCCTCCCCCTTCCGGACGATGTTCTCCCCGCTTCCAACCGGTCTCCTCACGAGTACCTGGTCCCCGGCGATCTCGCAGTCCTCGATCATGACGACGGCATCGGCTCCCGGTGGCACAGCCCCACCGGTCGGGACGTAGACGCAGTG
>JAPXNX010000039.1:0-9533 GCA_033811795.1 Methanolinea sp.
CGCTGCAGTGAGCCCCGACGGCCCGCCGCCGACAACGGCCACGTCCATCTCCATGAACTCGAGGAACCTCCCGAGCTGGGACGCCACGATGGCCCTGCTGATTGTTATCTCGTCAAGATCCATGGTTTGTTTTCTCCTGAACCGTGTTGGTATTCCCCTTCAAGGAAATATCTGATTTTCGGGTCAGAATGCCTTTGGAGGAATATTTATAGATTTTGTAGTGCAAATAAGTAACTTATGAAAGTGTGGAAACGCGATCTCGGACTCACGCTGAGGATCTGGCTGACCATGTTCCTCCTGTTCCTGGTGTACCTGGTCTTCCTCGCAGTCCTCTCCATGCTGGGCGTGGGACTCCCCGTGCTGGTCGTACTGGTATTCGGGATGGCGTTCATCCAGTATTTCTTCTCGGATAAGCTGGTCCTCTGGAGCACGAGGGCAAGGGTGGTTGAGAGGGACGAGTACCCCCAGCTCTACGCCATGGTCGAAAATCTGGCAAACGAGGCCGGTTTGCCCATGCCCCGGGTCGCGATCATGCAGTCACCGGTCCCGAACGCGTTCGCGACAGGGCGGAGCCCGCGCAAGGCAGTGGTAGCTGTCACCGACTCCATCATGAGACTCCTGACACCCCGTGAGCTGGAGGCGGTCATTGCGCACGAACTCTCCCACGTCAAGAACAGGGACGTCCTGACCATGACAATCGCGAGTTTCGTGGCGATGATCGCTGCCCTGATCATGAACAACTTCCTGTTCGCGAGCATGGTCTCGCGCAGGGACGACAACCCCTGGATCATCGTCGGTATCGTTGCCATCATCGTTTACTTCGTGTCACAGCTCCTGATCATGGCCCTCTCCCGTTACAGGGAGTTCTCGGCAGACAGGGGGAGTGCGTACATCACGGGGAGGCCAAGAGACCTCATCTCCGCACTCGAAAAGATCAGCGGCCGGATGAACTATATCCCGCCGGAGCAGAAGAGAATGGTCGAGAGTGCCAACGCATTCTTCATCATCCCGGCGCTCTCGGGAGCAACGCTGATGGAGCTCTTCTCCACCCACCCGCCCCTTGAAAAGAGGGTTGCAGCGCTCGAAAAAGTCGAGCTCGAGATGCGGGGCTACTGAAGTAAACTACAGTCACCCCTCTCTTTTTTCCCATTCGCAACACGGCCAGGGATGCGGTGAAGGCCCCCTGCCCGCTCCTCCATTCTCACGAACAGGGCCAGAACCAAGGCGTTCCGGGCAAAGGAAACGCAGAGAACGCAAAGCATAATACGCATCATCTCCAAAATATGAAGCGCATTGCATCGATGGTCTAGTGGCATGACTTAGGCCTTCCAAGCCTATAGCCCGGGTTCAATTCCCGGTCGATGCACTCGGGCTCGTGGTCTAGCTGGCTATGACGTCGCCTTCACACGGCGGAGGTCAGGAGTTCGAATCTCCTCGAGCCCATCGCTTGTTTTCAGATGGGAGTGATAGTTCCTGCAAAGAAGGATGGTACTATTTCCTGCCAGTCGTCGAAATCGGGTTTTATATATTGCGGGGCATCATTGTATATTAAAGACATGAGGAGTGAACGCACAGCGTGGAGAGATAGGAGGTTCGTGCTCTTGCTTGCAGCTGCAGCAATCCTGCTCGTGCCGGCTGCACCCGTCCTAGCTGACACTCCCTCCGAGATAGCCCAAGTCCTCATGCGAAGGGCAGATGACCTCGTCTTGCAGGGGCAGTACATCGAGGCGCTCGATATGTACAGGGAGGCAATCGAGCTCGACCCCTACAGCAGCCAGACCTGGAACCGGCTTGGAATGGTCCAGATGAAGGTCGGCCGGTTTCCCGACGCCGTGGAGTCGTTCCAGAAAGCACTCGATATCGACCCCTACGACACGGTGGCCTGGAAGAACAAGGGTGACGCCCTCCAGGCGCAAAAACTGTACCCGGCGGCAATCGACTCGTACGACAAGGGCCTTGCAATCAATGCCAACGACCTGTACACGCTCTACGAGAAGGGAGTCTGCCTCCAGGAGATGGGAAGGCCCGACAAAGCGATGGAGGTCTACAGCGAGGTCGTCCGCCTAGCAGAGAGAGAGATGAGGAGGAACCCCAACGAGGCGATGTACAATGCCCAGCTCTGGACAACGATGGGCGATGCCCTCGCACGACTCGGTCGGTTCCAGGAGGCGCTCGAGGCGTACCAGGAGGCAATCAAGATCAACCCAAAGATGAAGGGTGCCATTGCCGGGATGCAGCGGGTCAACGAGACCCTCTACAGGGCACGGAGCTCGCCGGAGCTCCTCCAGACAGCGGTCCTGCCGGAGACGACAGCAGTGAAAAAGACGGTGGCAGCCCTCTCCGCCTCCCTCCCCATCCTGTCGCTCGGGATCGCGGTGCTTGTCCTCGCGGGAATGGGGTCCAGGAAAAAATCGCGGTAACCGGCGGTCATATTCTTCCCGATCGAGATGGTCTTTTTTCACCTCGTCCTCACAGATGACTGCAACCTCTGCTGCAGCTACTGCAGGGGCAGGGTCCTTGCGGGCGACGTGGCGTGGACATTCGGCACGGACACAGGAATAGACTGGAGTCTACCGTCAGACCTTTCCTTCGACCTGCAGGACCTCTATTCGTTCCTCTCGAAAGACCCGTCCGCATGCCTGACCTTCTACGGAGGAGAGCCATTGCTCCGGGTTCCACTCATCATGGAGATCATGGATGGCGCTCCTGTCGAAAGGTTCATGATCCAGACAAACGGAGTCCTCCTCTCCCGCCTTCCCGCCCGTTACCGCAACCGGTTCGAGACCGTCCTCGTCTCCCTCGATGGAACAGAAGATCTCACCGACCGGCACCGTGGGGATGGGACGTACCGCCGGGTCATGGAAAACGTGCGCGAACTCACCAGGGGAGGTTTTTCCGGGGAGCTCATCGCCCGGATGACCGTCGGGGAGGACACGGACATCCACGAGGCAGTCTGGGCGCTTGCGGAGGACCCTGATTATTCTTTCCAGTCCATCCATTGGCAGCTCGACGCGGATTTTGCTGGCAATGGATGGATGTGCACATTCAGCGAATGGACCCGGGAGAGCTACAACCCGGGTATACGGAGACTTGTACGGGACTGGGTCGCCTGCATGGAATCCGGGGAGGGCGTCCGCCGCTGGTACCCATTCCTGCAGCCGATGCAGGACCTCCTGGAGGGGCGGAGCAGCCCCATCAGGTGTGGCTCGGGCCATGCAAACTACACGATCATGACAGACGGACATATCGGTCCCTGCCCGGTCATGGTGGGGATGCGGGATTACTACGTCGGGCATATCGCGACAGCCGACCCCCTCCGCCTACCCCGTGTCTCGGTCGACTCCGGGTGCTCGATGTGCCCCCTCCTCGGTTTCTGCGGGGGAAGGTGCCTCTATGCCCAGGTCACGAGGCCATGGCCCGGAGCGATGAAGAAGGTCGTATGCCAGACAGTGGAGAACCTGCACGATTGCCTGGTGGAGGCACTCCCAAAAGTGAAGGAGTGTATCCGGAAAGGGCTGATCGAAGAGGGTGACTTCTCCCATACCCGGTACAACGGTTGCGAGATAATCCCCTGACTTTTCCGTTTCTCACCTGTGGTAGGCCTCGCCGCTGTTGATCCGGCACGCCCGGTATATCTGCTCAAGGAGGATGAGCCGGGCGAGCTGGTGCGGGAACGTCATCCGGGAGAGGGAGAGCGTGTGGGTCGCTGCAGATGTGACCTCCCCTGCAAGCCCGAGGGGTCCGCCGACCATGAAGGCAACCCTGGACTGCCCTGAGACCTCCCACTTCTTCATCCTGCCTGCAAGCTCCTCGCTGCTCCAGGGCTCGCCGTCGACTGCACACGCGATGCGGACGCCCGCCCCTTCTGCAGCAGCAAGGATCCGTGCCCCTTCGCGTGCGAGGAGACCCTCCCGTTCCCGTTCTCCCATCCTGGCCGGTACCCTCTCCTCGGGAACGTCACGCATCTCGACACGCATGTAGGGCCTGATACGGGCACAGTACTCCCGCATTCCCTCCTGCAGGTAGGGTTCCCTCACCCGCCCGACACCGATGACGCGGACCTGCATCATCCATTGCATGGTCTCCTGAAAGCATTAAAATGAAGCCTTTTGCCATCGGGTCGCAGGCCGGGGATCCTGGGCACTTTCACGCCCCGCGGCGCGGGTTTATCCATGACCGTCCCCGACATCTGGAGCGAGGAGGCCGGGGAGAAGAACGGCCTCCCTCTGCAACCCTCCAAAGAGCCACCTTGATTGGGAAGGACCCGTAAACTCCCCCTTTTTTGGGTCCTCTCTCCTCTTTCCGGGGCATGGCACTGCTCGGCCAGCGTGGCCACATCGAGTTCTCGATCCCGAACACCGAATCGACCCGGCAGGAACACCGAATCACGGCAATTTTATGCCGGTGTAATGGAAAAAAGGGGGAATTTACCAATTCACCGCACGTACACGAGCCGCGAGGTCGAACTCTGCCCGTATACATTCTCCACGCGGAGCGATACCCGGTAGGTACCCGGTTCCGCAAACGTCACGACAGGGTTTTGAACCGTCGAGGCTCGGCCGTCACCGAAGTCCCAGTACCAGGACATAGGCGCATCGAAGGACAGATCGGTGAACTGTACAGTCAATGGGGCCCGGCCAATGCTCGTATTCATCTTGAAGAAGGCCGTGGGTGGGAAACCTGGCCGTGGAGGTAAGGTGGGCCTCGGGCTGAATGTCGGGAACGGGGTGATGGTCGTCGTGGGGGTGATGGTCGGGATATGCGGCCTATCCCTTACCCATACGGGGGACGAGTACGAACTGCTCCCGCCGCTGGAAAAGACCGTCAGGGTAACCCTGTAAGTCCCTGCCTCCGTATACATGTGGCGCGGGTTCTTCTCGGTGGAGGTGTTGCCATCGCCAAGGTCCCACTGCCAACCGATCGGTCCGCCCATCGAGCGATCGGTGAACTGGACCGATAGCGGCCTGTACCCTGTCATTGGTGCAGCCGAAAACCAGGCCCGCGGGCGTAAGCCGGAGGCTCGGACTGTGATGTACCCGGTTTTTTCCTCCTTGTCCTGCCCGTCAGGATTTGCAGCCGTCAGCGATACGGAAAACGTGCCGGGGTAGAGGTACGTATGGTTGATTGTAGCCGTGCCGTTCTCCCAGACCGTTGTCCCATCGCCGAAATCCCAGAACCTGGTCGTGACCACGCCGGTGGAGGTGTCCGTGAACATCACCCCGAGCGGGGCCGTCCCCGAGGTCACGTTAGCGGCAAAGCCTGCAACGGGGGGATCTAACGGGAGCGATCCGACCGCGTAGACGCTGCCATCGCTGCTACCGAAATAAACGATGCCGTTTGCGACCGCTGGGCTGGACATGACACCCGCCTTGGTTGTATAATTCCAGAGGTGTGCCCCCGTCAATGCGTCCAGGGCGTAGAGTAGGCCGTCATTGCTGCCGAAATAAACGATTCCATTTGCGACCGCGGGGCTGGAACTGACCCTGTCGCCTGCCGTGAAGTTCCAGAGTGGTGCCCCCGTCGCCGTGTCCAGGGCGTAGAGATTATTGTCATTGCACCCGAAGTACACGATATCCCCTGCAACAGCAGGGCTCGACATGATGCTGCCCCCCGTCGTGAAGTTCCAGAGTGGTGCCCCCGTCGATGCATCGAGTGCGAAGAATGTATTTTTCGTGCCGCTTCCCGAGTATACGACACCACCGGAGACTGCCGGGCTTGAATAAACCGAATAGTCATCCCCGGGGGTGTAGCTCCAGAGAAGCGTTCCAGTCGATGCGTCCAGGGAGTATAAGTCTCCACTGGAGGTATGGATAAATACGGCGTCACCAGAGACAGCCGGGCTGGAAAAGATCGTAGTATCATCATATCCTGACGCGGGTGAGGCATATTTCCAGAGCAGGTCGCCGCTTTCCTCGTCGAAGGCATAGAGGCTCCCGTCCATATTCCCTATATAGACGACACCATTGGAGACTGCCGCACTGGAACTCAGGCCGGACCTGACGGTGGTCCGTATCGGGAGTTTGTAGTTCCAGAGAAAGTCTCCGTTCAGGGCGTCGATGGCATGGATCTTGGTCTTCAACCCTCCGATGTAGACGACGCCGTTAGACACGGCCGGGCTGGAACTCACGATGTCGTTGCGTTCCATCGTGTCGTATTTCCAGAGGAGAGCCCCTGTCGCCGCGTCCAGTGCATAGAGGTTGCGGTCCTGGCTCCCTATATACACGATCCCGTCCACCACTGCAGGGCTGGATGTCACCGGCGCCCCTGTCGTATACTGCCAAAGAAGGGCCGGGACCGGTCTCCTCCCCCCATCGTCATAGACACCCGTGTTGTTCAGGTCGGACCTGAACTTTCGTGCCTTTGCAGTGGCAGGGTTGTCGGTGACGCGGAAGATGACCGGGTTGGACAGTTCCCCGGATGACCCATCGAGGACGGTTAGGTTCACCCTGCCTGAGTGTGCCACCAGTCCGGCCGGGACTTCCATCCGCATGTGCCCAGCCTGCATGTACTGTGCTGCCTGCGCATCGCCATTCCAGAGGACGGCACAACCCGGTGCAAAGCCTGTTCCATAGATATCGAGAGTGAATCCTGGGCTATCCTCTGCCACACTCGCCGGGTCGATCTGAACTATTGAAATGCCCGTGGTGGTCGCCGTATTGCTGACCAGGGTGTCATTGACCCCTCCCTTAAATCCAACGGTCTTTAATGAGACGGTATGGGTCGTCAATGGAGCGAGTCCCCCTGCAGACCACGTCTCCACTCCCCGTGTTACGTTCTCCTGGAATACTCCGTCCAGGTACACCATGACGTGCGAAAAACCGATCGAATGAGGGTCGTCCCAGGCCCAGGTGATCTGGACCCCGTTGGTGGATGATGCATGGAGCCCGGTCACGCTGCCGGGAGGTTCGTCCGGTAACGTGGCCAGCGCGTAGAGGTACCCGTCGGAGCTCTGGATATACACGATACCGTCTGCAACCGCCGGGTTGGCTATTATCTGGTCGCCTGTGGTGAAGTTCCAGAGGAGATCCCCAGTACTGGCGTCGATGGCATAGAGGTTGGAATCGCTGCTCCCGATGAACACAACGCCTTCCGCAACTGCGGGACTCGAGGTTATGCTGTCTTCCGTGGTATAACTCCATAGGAGGGCACCCCCTGCATCTGCATCGAGTGCATACAGCCTGCCGTCAACACTCCCGATATACAGGACTCCATCGGCAATTGCCGGGCTCGACTCCCCCACGCCGGCGGGGAGCAGGCTGTCCCATAGGAGTGTGCCGGTCTCACCATCGAGTGCATACAGCCTGCCCCCCTGGTCCGCAATGTACACCGCACCGCTTGCAACCGCGGGGCTTGAGGTTATTCTCTCTTCCGTGGCATAGCTCCATAGGAGAGCCCCGTTACCTGCATCGAGTGCATACAGCCTGCCCCCCTGGTCCACAATGTACACTGCACCGCTTGCAACCGCGGGGCTCGAGGTTATGCTGTCTTCCGTGGCATAGCTCCATAGGAGAGCCCCGTTACCTGCATCGAGTGCATACACTTTCTTGTCGTTGCACCCGGTGTAGACGACCCCGTCTGACACTGCCGGGCTGGAATAGACCAGCCCCCCCGTCCCGTATTCCCAGAGGAGGCTGCCGGTGGCCTGATCGAGGGCGGAGACGTTCCTGTTCGCGCTCACCGTGTAGACCCTGCCGTTAGTCACCGCGGGGCTCGACCTACCCCCGCCGTAGGGAGAGGTCCAGAGGAGTTTCCCGGTGAATGCATCGATCGCATTGATATCGTAAATCCCGCAGGCATAGACGACACCGTCCACGATCGCCGGGCTGGAACTGTAATACCCTTCGGTCACCGACTTCCAGAGGAGTTCGTCTCCCGGTCGGACACCCCCGCCATCGTACACACCGGAGTTGGAAAGATCAGACCGGAACTTCCAGGCTTTTGCACCTCCATGTCGGTCCCTCACGTGGAAAAATACCCTGTTGGAAACTGCACCGGTCGCACCATCGCGGACAGTGATATTAATGGTGCGTGGGAAGAGGACCATGTCTGGCGAAATATTGAGAGAGAGGTGGCCCTGATCGAGGAACTGGGCCGGTTGTTCCTCGCCATTCCAAAGAATGCTGCAACTCCCGGAAAATCCCGTGCCGTTAACAACGAGTGCAAAACCGGGGCTGCCCTCCATCACGTACGGCGGGTCGAGGGAAGATATCGAAGGCCCGCTTGTCATGGCGGACAAAGCACCGATCGCATAGAGATTTCCGTCAGTGCTCCCGGCATAGACGACACCGTTCGCTACAACCGGGCTCGAAGAGATCTCCTGGCCGGTCGAAAACTCCCAGGTCTCTTCCCCTGTTGAAGCATCGAGTGCATAGAGGTTATGATCCCGGCTCCCGATATAGATAACATCACCTGCGACGGCCGGGCTTGCACATATCCCTGCCAGGGTCGCGAACTCCCAGATTCCTATGCCTGTTGCAGCATCGAGGGCATAGACAGTCCCGTTGTCATCTGCAATATAGACGGTGCCGTTCGCGACGGCCGGGCTCGAGGATATATTGCCTCCTGCCGCGTATTCCCAGATAATTTCCCCGGAATCTGCATCGAGGGCATAGACCGTGTCATCAATGCTCCCGAAGTAAACGACACCGCCTGCCACTGCCGGACTGGAACAGACAATGCCCCCCGTCGAATAATTCCAGAGTCCTGCGCCTGTCGCGGCCTCGATGGCATAAACCTTTGCGTCATCGCTCCCGATATAGACGGTGCCGTTTGACACGGCAGGGCTGGACCGCACCTGGGACCCGGTGGAAAAGGTCCAGAGCAGGTCTCCCGTTGCCGCATCGAGCGAGCGGACATTGCCATCGAAGCTCCCGAAATAGACGGATCCGTTCGCCACTGCCGGGCTAGACAGCACTCTTCCGTCCGTCGAAAAGTTCCACAGGATGCCTCCTGTCCCGGCATCGAGTGCATAGACATTCCCGTCATCGCTCCCGATATAGACAACGCTCTCGACCACGGCAGGGCTCGAGGACACCCCCCCTCGCGTTTCGGTGTCCCAAAGGGCCGTTCCCGTCGCTGCATCGACTGCATACACATACCCGTTGCTGCTGCCGAAATAGGCGATACCGTTCACCACCGCGGGAGTTGAAACGATAGCGCCGCCTGTGCTGAATGTCCACAGCAGCGTCCCGTCCGGCCTCGTCATGCCATCGTCGTAGACCCCGGAATTGGAAAGGTCAGACCGGAACTTCCAGGCTCTTCTACCGGGGGCAAAGTTGGCAGGCGGGGTGCTGGAGTCTTCCAGTGACGCATCCGGAGACGAGTTGTCCACAGTGATGCCGAAACCCGGGGAACCGGAGGTTGTGCCAACATCTCCCACGGCAACATCACCCACATCACCGGGAGAAACGAATGCGGCTCCTGCAGGCAAGGCAATGAGAGAAAAAAGCGAGGCAATAGCGAATATTACGATTCCTGCATTGCCGAAATGAACTTCTTTTTTATTCATACACTATTTCAAAGGATGAATCGTA
>JAPXNX010000040.1:0-9465 GCA_033811795.1 Methanolinea sp.
TGGAACTCCCCCTGAAGAAGCCCGAGCTCTTCGAGCACGTGGGGATAGAGCCGCCGAAGGGCGTGCTCCTGCACGGACCCCCGGGGACCGGAAAGACGCTGCTCGCCCGTGCTGTCGCCCACGAGACTAACGCGCATTTCCTGCGTGTAGTGGGCTCCGAACTAGTTCAGAAATACATAGGCGAGGGCGCACGCCTGGTCAGGGAACTCTTCGACCTCGCGAAGAAGAGGGGGCCGGCCATCATCTTCATCGACGAGATCGACGCAGTCGGCGCATCCCGCACCGAGTCGACGACGTCGGGCGACCGCGAAGTGCAGCGCACCCTTATGCAGCTCCTCGCAGGGATGGACGGGTTCGAGCCGCGTGGGGACGTGAAGATCATCGGTGCGACGAACAGGATCGACATCCTCGACCGCGCCCTCCTCCGCCCGGGCAGGTTCGACCGGATCATCGAGATCCCGCTCCCTGACAGCCAGGGCCGGGTCGCCATCCTGAAGGTCCATACGAGGAGGATGAACCTCGACGGGAACGTGGACATAGAGGAGATCGCCGGGTTGACGGAGGGGAAGAACGGTGCCGACCTGAAAGCGATCTGCATGGAGGCAGGGATGTTTGCCATCAGGCGCGAGAGGGAGGCCGTGTCAAGGGATGACTTCCTGGATGCGATCGAGAAGATCAGACAGGACTTCGAGCGCAATGTCATCAGGAGCGGGTATGGCGCGATGTTCGCCTGAATAACCTTTCATCTTTTTTTTGTATCCGCGCTATTTCATAACGGCGGGGTCCATCGCATTTTGGGTGTGGAGGCGAATATCTCCCACTGAAAGTATCCTAGGCGCGCTTTCCCATCACAAATTTGAAATACTTTCTCTTGCACCTTGGTATCTAGGTGATTATATGAGCCTGCTTCAAGAATTCATGGACTTCCTGCGTGAATACAAGGTCATCGGGCTCGCGATAGCCTTTATCATGGGCCTTGCCGCGAACCAGCTCATCATGTCCCTTGTCAATAACATCGTCATGCCGGTCATCACGTTCTTCATCCCGGGCGGGGAATGGCAGACGTCGAAACTCGCGATCGGGCCGGTCCTGATAAGATGGGGGCAGTTCCTCGCGGACCTGATTTACTTCATCATTGTCGCATTTGTCATCTTCCTGATCGCGAAGAAGCTCCTTTCCGAGGAGAAGGTCACGAAGAAGTGACCCGGGGGTCCTCCCGGTCACTGCCTTTCTTGTTGAAATACTGGTCTTTCGTGCACAAGACCTCTATCACCGTCGCCCCTTCCTCCTCCTGTCCAGGCGCCTTTTTCCCCTCGCTCGGGCCGGGCTTCGCGGGTGCATCACTTACCAGAATTCCCTCACAAAACGTGTAGACACGCTTGAACTTCCAGTGTTTCTGCAAGACCTGCTCTCTCCCATAATAGATCATCCGGGCAATGTCAGCAGTGCAGAACGTTCCGGAGGCAACCTCGAAGATCACGTCATGCATGTACCGGCGGACGTACCACCGCAGATCGGAGGTGAGAGAAAGGGCGCTCCCCAGGGACGAAACGATGACCTCGATTCCTATGGGCGTTTTCTCGGGTTGGTAGAACCGAAGTGCCTCCCTGCTCGTCTCCGACGAGAGGAGTACAGAATAGAGATCGACACCTTCCCGGGGAACGAAGACCACCCGCATGATTACATGCCATACATGGTCGTGCAGCCGTGATTAGGTTACGCCTGGGTATATGTTGCATGACCTTTCCAGTGGCCTGGCAGGGAAAAGAGGGTTTTTGGGGTATCAGGTATACATGCGGAGGTCCGGGGCTTGTTCGTTCCTGACCTTCCTCACGGCATTTCGGAAATCTTCCTGGGAGACCGCGTCTGCGTCCCTCCTCACGGCGTTCATCCCGGCCTCGCGGCATATCGCCTGGAGTTCGGCCCCCGTCGCATCCCCGGTCATGCCCACGAGTTGCGAGAGATCGACATCCCTGCCGAGGGTCATGCGCTGCGTGTGGATCCTCATGATCTCCATCCTGCCCTCTTCGTCAGGGAGCGGGATCTCGATGACGCGGTCGAACCTCCCAGGGCGGAGGAGCGCGGGGTCGAGCATATCGACCCTGTTCGTGGCGGCCATGATGCGCACGTCCCCCCTCGTGTCGAACCCGTCCATCTCGGCGAGGAGCTGCATCAGTGTCCGCTGGACCTCGGCACTCCCGGACGTTCCGTCGTTGGTCCTGGTGCTGCCGACTGCGTCGATCTCGTCGATGAATACTATGGACGGGGACTTCTCCCTCGCGAGGGCGAACAGCTCGCGGACGAGCTGGGCCCCCTCCCCGATATACTTATGCACGAGTTCGCTTCCCGACATCCGGATGAAGGTCGCCTTTGCCTGGTGCGCCACCGCTTTCGCTATCAGTGTTTTCCCGGTCCCGGGAGGCCCGAACAGGAGGATGCCCTTCGGGGGTTCGACTCCCACCTTCAAGTATATCTCCGGTTTCGTGAGGGGGTACTCGACTGCCTCCCGCACTTCCTCGATCTCCCTCGAAAGCCCGCCGATCTGGCTGAAAGTCACTTTCGGGGACTCTTCGAGTTCCATGATTCGGACCCGGGAGTCGAATATCGACCCGACGACCTTCACGATCGAGAGCGCGTTGTTGACGGCGACCTTGGTCCCGGGCTTGAGCTGGCGGAACAGCTCGTCGTTGACATGGGTGAGGTACTCCTGGTTGTTCCCCTGCTGGCGGAGGTAGACCTCCCCCCTCTCCAGGAGGTCCACGACGACGGCAACGAAGAGCGGCATGCGCTTGAGCTGGTTGTTCTCGCGTTTCAGCTGCGCATTCTCCCGAAGTAGCTCGTCGTTTCTCACCTTCAGGTCGAGGATCTGGGACTCGAGGTCCTGGATCTTCAGATGGACTTTGATCTCGGTATCGGCTCCGGCGTTCTTTATGACGCTTTCTTCCATGCTACACTTATATCTGGACTTTCCTACATTTATGTGGTGTGATTGTGATCATCCGGGGGAGAGGGATCTCGGGGGGATGCGGGACTGGGCCGGCGCTTGTGAGCCCGGCCGCCATCTCTTTCCTGGCAGGCGTGGATCCCGAGACTGGGACTGTCGTCGAGAAGGGGCATCCTCTCGAGGGGCGGTCCATCGCCGGGAAAGTCCTCGTATTTCCCAACGGGAAGGGCTCCACGGTCGGGTCCTACGTCATCTACGCCCTTTCCCGGAACGGGAAGGCACCTGTTGCGATGGTCAACGCAGAAGCCGAACCAATCATCGCCGTCGGAGCAATCATCGGGCGTATCCCGCTTGTCGACCGGATCGAGGGGGGCATCTCGCGGATCCGGGACGGAGACATGCTCCGTGTCGATGGGGACAATGGTACCGTCGAGATTCTGGAGACAGGAGATGAGGCGGGAAGGGGATAGGCTAAATTACCTCCTGTCCCCATCCTCCTCCATGAGACCCGCAATCCTGATCACCCTCTTTCTCGTCATTGCAGCCTGTGCTTTCGCCGGGTGCACGGGGACCCTGCCTGGGACACCCGCCGGGGGCATGGGCTCCAGTGGAGAGGGGACTCTCGCGATCGGACCGACGGCCACCCTCCCGCCCGAACAGGCCGTCGAGATACAGATAAACGAGAAAGACCCCATTTATGCGACAATAACAGCCGTTTTTGCAGGGGGGAAGGGGCAGATCGCAGTGAAAGACATCCTTGTACGGGTGACGACATCCGAGGGGAAAGTGACCGAACAGCACCTGGAGCCGCTGAAGGGATCTGAAGTGAAGTTCCAGGGTACGAAGGGTGACGACCGGATCGAGGTCATTGTCACCCTGAACACGGGCGCGACGTATAAGGTCATCGACCGGGTGGTCCCGTACCGGACAAGGGGCTAAAATAGAGAAAGGTGATTTTGAAAAGGAGCAGAAGGTTCGATCCCTTCTATCTCCCCCCTGACCGGATACCGGCATCCCTATCATAGATGGCAATTGACGTTTGCTGGAGGCACATACCCGCAGCTCGCAGCTCCTACGCGGCCCTTTATGCCGCGTGCGAAAAGGAAGGGTATATCCTGCGCCTTGTGGACTCGCCGCAGGGGGACGTGACCTGCTACAGCCTAAACTCCCTGGACAGTCGCCGGTTCATACCCGAAATACGCATGGCACCCTGTGTCACGATAGCGGGGGGACCGCATGCAACGGCATGCCCTGCGGAGCTTGCCTCTGTTGCCGATTACGTCGTCGTCGGAGAAGGGGAATATACGCTCCCGGCCCTCCTCGCATCGGTAGAGAAGGGGTGCTCCCCGCCTCCGGGCGTGGCAACGTCATCCGGTTATTCCGAAGCGGATACCTGCGTCCGCCTCGATGCTTACCCCGCCTTTTCCCGGATGAAAGGCTATATCGAGATCTCGCGCGGCTGCCCCCACGGATGCATGTACTGCCAGACGCCCCGGATCTTCGGGCGCAGCATGCGCCACAGGAGCATCGATGCGATCGCCCGGGAGGCCCGGAAGTTCCGCGATGCCCGGTTCGTGACGCCCAATGCACTGGCATACGGTTCGGACGGGATCCACCCCCGCCTGGACAGGGTCAGGGCCCTCCTCTCCGCGCTCCGGGCTCCCGGCCGGAAAGTCTGGTTCGGGACGTTCCCAAGTGAAGTCAGGCCCGAGTGGGTCACCGGGGAGTCGCTGGACCTGGTGACCACGTACTGCAGTAACAGGCGGTTACACTTCGGCGCCCAGTCAGGGAGCGATCGCGTGCTCTCCCTGCTCCGGAGAGGCCACACCGTTGCAGATGCGGTTGCGGCAATAGACCTCGTCCTGGATGCAGGGCTGACACCCGTCGTCGATTTCATTGTCGGACTGCCGTGCGAAACGGACGAGGACCAGGAACAGACGGCCGAGTTCATCCGGTGGACAGCGTCCCGCGGGCGTGTGCACGTCCACAGGTTTATCCCCCTTCCTGGAACCCCGCTCGCGGGCCTTAGCCCGCACCCGGTCCTCCCCCGCGTGGAAAGCCTCCTCGGGAAGCTTGCCCTGGAGGGGAGGCTGACCGGCACTTGGCGCGACCGGAGGCAAAGTTTTTTTTGAAAACCCCTTCGAATGATTATTCACATGAGAGATGTTCTTCTGCTGGCCGATCTTCATGGTGAGTTCGGAAAGATCGGTTCTTTCCTCGAGCTTTCACCCGATGCCATCATCATCGCCGGCGACATCACCAACATGGGCCCTGCAAATGCAGTCGAGTCACTCTTCGAATGGATAGACGTCCCGGCATTTGCAGTCCCGGGCAACTGCGACCCGAGGGAGACAGTCGATGCCTTGGAAAAGTCCGACTGTGTCTGCCTCCACGGTTCCTCGATCAGCCTTGGAAACATTTCCCTCGTGGGAATCGGGGGGTCCAACCCGACACCGTTCTCCACGCCGTTCGAGATGACAGACAAGCAGATCGACGAGATCCTCTCCCCTCTTGTCGCGAGGATGGAACGGCGCACGCACAACGTCCTGGTGACCCATGCCCCGCCGATGGGCATCCTCGACTTCACCGGCGGAAACCACGTGGGAAGCGCGAGTGTCCGCAAGCACATGGCTTCATTCGACCTCGTCTGCTGCGCCCACATCCATGAACAGAGGGGAGTTGCAGAGGAGCAGGGCGTCAAAGTCGTCAACCCTGGCATGGCAGCCCTCGGGCAGTGCGCCATGCTCCACTTCGGCGACGACCCCAAGGCTATCGGGATCGAGCTGACCCAGGTCTGAAGCGGGCGCTCTCACGGGCCCGTCCTTTTTCTCTTCTCCAGGAGCTCCAGGTACGAGTCCTGGATGGGCTCCCCCGTCACGCCAAGCGCCCCGGCAAGCTCGACAAGGTAAGATGATGGCGCCTCCGCGGACGGGTCCAGTTCTATTTCCACGAATTCCCCGAGACCTTCAACCTTGTCAAGTGTCACGGTCGCGTCCCTGACCCGGTAGTACTCCCTCCACTTCCTAACCTCGGCGACCGGCCGGAAACCCAGTGCAAAGAGGATATTCGTCATTGTCTCGCCCGATTCCACGCCGCAGATGATCTCCTCCCTGGTTTTGAATAAGGACCCGGATTTCCGTGACCCCTTGTACGTAAGGGTGTACTTTCCTCCAGCCTCCCGCAGGCGGAGCGCCTCGTCGGTCTCACCGAAGTCCCGCGATGGGGAGTTGAGGTACAGGTCACGCTCCATGACCGCACTCTCGAAGACTGCATGCAAGCCGTGCAGTCTCTCCCTCACGGCGCCGATGTCGTCGACCCTGGTCTTCAGCTCAATCTCGAGCATGGTACGAATCCCTGGAGAAACCGGTGTTTTCGAACGAGATGAGGGTTTGGATACGATGCCGGGCACTGGCATGGGAAGCCCCTTTTCTTCACCGGTCGATTAACTATATCTTGCACGCTTCGAAAATGTACAGGGAATCCCAATACCCGGCGGTTCTTTCCACCGCATCACGAGGCCGGGGCATACAGGGGATACTAGGTGTTACCAATGGCAATCCAGAATGGAGATTTTATCAGGCTCAGATATACAGGCAAGGTGGACGGGGCTGTTTTCGATACAACCGACGAGGAAGTCGCCAGGGAAGCAGGGATCCACAACCCGGAAGCATTGTACGGCCCGGTCACCATACGGGTCGGCAGCCAGCACGTCATTCCCGGGCTCGATGAGGCCCTCGCGGGCAGGGATGTCGGGGATGAGGGGGATCTCGAGATACCACCTGACAAGGCGTTCGGGCTGCACAACCCCTCCTATGTCGAGGCGTTCAACAAGAATGCGTTTCGCGAGAAACCCAGGAAGGGGATGACACTGAAGGTCCCCGATAAGGGGGAAGGAAAGGTCGTCGACGTCATCGGGAACAGGGTCCTCATCGATTTCAACCACCCGCTTGCCGGGAAGACCCCCTCGTACTGGTTCTGCATCGAAGAGCACGTGACAGAGCCAATGGACCAGGTCAAGGGACTGATAAGGCTCTATGCCGGCAGGGACATGGACGTCTCCCTGGAGTCCGGGGTACTCACGATCCACCTCCCCCCTGGGATCATTTACGACCGCAGGTGGCTCCTATGGAGGAGCAGGATAATCCAGGAAGCGTTCTCGAGCATCCCCGGAATCGAGCGGATCATCCTCGAGGAGACCTTCGAACGGCCCGCGGGGTCCGAGCCTGGACCTGAACAGTAGCACAACCCCCTTTCCTTTTCCGGGACTGCTTACACGCTCCCCCTGCAGAGGGGCGCGAGCTTTCCGATGAGATTGTCGACCTGCCGCGGCGCCGTCCCGATGTACCGGGAGGGGTCGAGGAGGACCTCCAGCTCGCTAACGGGAATGACCGCAGTCACGTCGCTGTTCCCTGAGAGGACTTCGAGGAGCGGGACGTCCCGTTCGAGTGCCTCCATGCTCGCCCGGCGAAGCAGCTCGTGGGCTTTCTGCCTGTCCATCCCCTTCTCTGCAAGCGCGATCATCACCGACTCCGCCATGTTGATCCCGTGGAGGAGGGACAGGTTTTTCTCGACCCGGTCAGGCCTGATCACGAGCCCGTCGAGGACACGTGTCATCACGGTGATGATGTGGTCGGCAAGCACGCTCGCTTCAGGGAAGAGGACGCGTTCGCACGATGAGTTCGTCAGGTCGCGCTCGTCCCACAGCGTGTTGTTCCCGAGCGCCGGGCCGACCGAGGACCGGACGACCCGGGCGAGCCCGCAGACCTGCTCGCTCTTTATGGGGTTCCTCTTGTGCGGCATGGTGCTCGACCCCACCTGGCGGGACCCGAACGGCTCCTCGACCTCCCCGATCTCCGTCCGCTGAAGCGTGCGGACCTCGATCCCTATCTTGTCGAGCGTCGTCGCCACGTTTGCGAGGTACATGAAGTATTCGGCATACCGGTCCCTCGATATAACCTGGTTGGACACGTCCACGGGAGAGAGCCCGAGGAGCCACATCATCGTCTCCTGCACTTCCATCCCTCTCTCCCCTATCGCTGCCTGGGTCCCGACGGCCCCTGTCAGCTGGCCGACGACGACCCTTGGTCTCATCTGTTCGAGTCTCTCGATATGCCGGGCGACCTCGCTTGCCCATATGGCAAAACGGAGACCGTATGTCGTTGGGACTCCTATCTGGCCGTGCGTCCTCGCCGCGCAGACGAGGTCGCGGGTCTCTCCAGCCCTCCGCAAAAGAACGGCGAGGAAACGCCGGAGTTTCCTGTCGAGGAGGGTGGTCGCCTCCCCGAGCTGGAGACCGGTGGCGGTGTCGAGGATGTCGTTAGAAGTCGCACCGTAGTGCACGTACCCACCCCCTTCCCCGCACTGCTCGGCGATCGCCCTGACGATTGCCATCATGTCATGGTTGATCTCCCCCTCGATCTGCTTCGCACGGGAGAGGGAGGCCTTCTCCGCCCCGGCGGCAATGGCATCGGCAGCCCCTTTTGGGATGACGCCGTTCCTTGCGAGTGCCCGGGCCAGGGCGACTTCGGCCCGAACGATGCACGAGAAGCGGTACTCCTCGCTCCATATCCTCCGCATCTCTTCTGTCCCGTACCGGTACTCGATGGGGTGGATTGCCATGGCTAGAACTTGGTTCTTCCCGATAATAAAAAGCAGTCAGGGGACAAACACTCACCTCCGATGCCGGCTCTCGAGGACTTCTTCCCCTACCCGGGTTTCCGCCCGCACCAGCGCGAGATGCTCGAGTTCTGCTCGGCTTGCGCCCGGGACGGGGGTATCGCCCTCGTCGATGCACCGACAGGGAGCGGAAAATCGAGTATACTCGCCGCACTCCTCGCCGGGGGAGAGGGGAGGCGGGTCCTCGTGGCAGTCCGGACCGTGAGCCAGCTTAACACGTTCATACGCGAGGCGTCGCTCATCCGGGGAAAGAGGCCGGGACTCCGTTTCGCCTACCTGGTCGGGAAGAGGGGCATGTGCCCGCTTGCAGGTGAGGGCGATGTCTACCGGAGGTGCGAGGGTGTCAAGAACTTCTCTTCCCTGCTGATGCGCCAGAGGGCAGAGAACGGTGCTCTCGTCCCCTCCCGCGACCCCTATATCAGGCAGCAGGTACGGCGGATGGACACCCAAAGGCCGCTCCTCTGCCCTTACTTCATCGCGAGCAGGGTCTTTTCCAAGACCGAGTCCGGGCTCCGCATGGGCCCTTCGCCCGAACTCCGTGCCGCAGCAGACCGCGTCCTCCGCGAGACGGTCTGGCCCCAGCAGGTCCTGGACATGGCAAAACCGGTCTGCCCTTACGAGATGATGGTGCTCGCCGCCCAGAACGCCGACGTGATCCTCCTGAATTACCAGCATGTCTTCGACGAGGAGATCTCGAGAGCCCTCTTCGCGAACCTCGACATCGACCCATCGGGGACGATCCTCCTCGTAGACGAGGCGCACAACTGCGGCGATGCCGTCTCCGCTGCACAGAGCGCGGCGATCGACCAGGCAACCCTCGACCAGGCCGGGCAGGAGCTGGCGGC
>JAPXNX010000041.1:0-9424 GCA_033811795.1 Methanolinea sp.
GACGCCGTCGTCCTCACCCATGCCCACCTGGACCACTGCGCCTTCATCCCGCTCCTCTACAAGTACGGGTACGACGGGCCCGTTTACAGCACTCCCCCGACGAGGGACCTCTCTGCCATGCTCCAGCTCGATTACCTCGACGTGGTTTGCAAGGAGGACAGGAAGATCCCGTACAGCTCCAACGAAGTCAAGAGTTATATCCGCCACTCGATCACCCTCAACTACGGCAGTGTCACGGATATCGCCCCCGACATCAAGCTGACGTTCCACAACGCCGGTCACATCCTCGGTTCCGCGATCGCCCACTTCCACGTCGGCGATGGCCTGTACAACATCGCTTTTACCGGAGACTTCAACTTCAGCAAGAGCCGCCTCTTCAACCCCGCGACATGCACGTTCCCGAGGCTCGAGGCCCTTCTCATGGAGAGCACGTACGGCGGTTCGGACGACGTCCAGCCCACGCGTGCCGAGGCCGAGGAGAAACTGTACGAGACTATCAACAGCACCATCCGGAGGGGTGGAAAGGTCATCATCCCCGCATTCGCCGTCGGGAGGTCGCAGGAGGTGATGCTCGCGCTCGAGGAGGGGATGCACAGGCAGAAGATACCGACGGTGAAGATCTACCTCGACGGGATGATCCGGGAGGCAACAGCCATCCACACCACGTACCCCGAGTACCTGAACAGCGAACTCAGGACCCAGATCTTCAAGGAAGGTCACAACCCGTTCCTCGCTGACTATTTCGTCTCCGTCGACTCGTCCGAACTCCGGGAAAAGGTCATGCTCGGCGATCCCTGCGTCATTGTCACGACATCCGGTATGCTCAACGGCGGGCCCGTGATGGAGTACTTGAGCAACCTCGCGTCCGACGAGAGAAACGCGCTTGTCTTCGTCGGGTACCAGGCAGAGGGGACGCTCGGCCGGCGCATCCAGAAGGGGTGGCGCGAAGTCCCCATCGGGAGGAAGGGGACGATCGTGATCAACCTCGAGATCGTGACAATCGACGGTTTTTCCGGGCACTCCGACCGGAAGCAGCTGATGAGCTACATCGCCCACCTCCAGCCCCGCCCCGAGAAGATCTTCACGGTCCACGGTGACGAGAACAATACCATCGACCTTGCGAGTTCCATCTACAAGCGATACCACATCGAGACCCACTCCCCGATGAACCTGGAAACGTATCGGATGGTATGAAGGAGAGGCTGCCCCTCCTCGCAGGGGTCTTTTCTGTCATGGCGCTCTCGAATGCCATAGTCCCGGTCCTTCCATCGTTTGCGGCCGGGACGGCGTCCCAGGGTGCTGTCTACTCTGCCTACTTCCTCGGCGCATTCCTACTCGTCCTTCCTGCAGGCTACATCGCTGACAGGGTTGGCGAAGTCCCGCTTATCCGCGCCGGCCTTACCCTCACCGTCCTGTCAGGCGTCCTCCTCGCCATCGCGGGATCACCCCTGGTCATTTTCCTGGCCCGGTTCGTCGAGGGGATCGCGGGGGGGCTCTTCGTCCCCGCGGCCCTAGCGTTCCTCAACGCACGGCCCGACCACGACCGGATGAGCGGCTACTTCATGGGCTCCCTGAACCTCGGCCTGCTCCTGGGCCTCCTCGTCACCGGGTGGCTCGTGACCTTCGGGGGCAGTCCCCGCGATGGAATCGTCTTTTTCACATGGATCTCTGTCATACCCCTCGCCCTCTCCCTCGCCGTCCGGCCGCAGGAGAGCTCCTCTCCCGCGGCAGGGGCAGAACCCGCGCACGATACGAGGAGGAGGCTGATCCGGGCACTGCAGGCGTACTTCTGGCTCTGGATCTCGGCCGTGGTCCTCGTCGGCATCACGGGCGCCGTCACCGCCCTCCACCCCGAGTTCACGGATCTCCCTGCCGGCTCCGTATCGGAGCAGATCGCCCTCATGAACGTTGCAACGATCGCGTCCGTCCTGGTAACATCGCGTGTCAGCCTACCTCCAGTCAGGACGATACAGCTTGCAGCCGTGGCCATGGCAGGGGGAGTCGCCCTCACGTTCTACTCGATGTGGGGGTTCCTCGTTATCGGCTGGCTGTCCGGGATGGTGATGATAGCCCAGCTCTCCTTCCTTGCTGCCGCAGGCGCCCGGCAGGGTGTCTTCATGGGCATCTTCAACACGGCAAGCTACGGGGGGATGACCGTGATCCCCTTCATAGCGGGTTTCGTTGCCGAGACGGGGGGTTTCCCGGCCGCGTATGCCCTCACTGCCGCCCTCGCTCTCCTTGTTGCGGCAACAGTCGGCCGCTGCGGGTGCCGGAGCCCCGCCGCGCAGCCCTGATCCGGGAGAGGGAGAGCGAGGCGGCATAAACGGCCGCCCCGAGGAGGATGATCGTCGCCCCTGATGGGAGGTCCCAGAGGTACGAGAGGAACAGCCCCGACAGGGAGATCGCGAGCGAAAGGGCGACAGACGCCGCCATCATCGCAGGGAGGCGGGTTACGAAGCCCCGCACGCTTGCCGCTGGGAGGACGAGGAGCGCGATAACTAGGATTATCCCGACGAGCCGGATCAGGATGACGACGCAGACCGCCGTGAGGAGGAGGAGGAGAAGGGAGAGGGCTGTCACGGGGAGGTTCATGACCCGGGCGTACTCCTCGTCGAAGGTGACAGCCTGGAGGGGGAGATAGAATGTGGCGACGATGACGACGATGACGGCGCAGAAGACTGCCATGAGCTGGATGTCGCCAGGGGGGACGAGCAGGATGTTTCCAAAAAGGTAGCTGAAAAGGTCAGGGGCGTAACCGGGGGCCAGGCTGACGGAGATGACTCCGACCGCCATCCCGGCAGCCCAGACCGCCCCGATGAGGGTATCGATCTCCTGCCCCGCCCTCTCCTTCAGGATACCGATTCCAAGGGCCACGCCGATTGTGAATAGGAGGGCACCCACGATCGGGTCGATCGAGAAGAGGTATCCGAGCCCCACCCCCCCGAATGCTGCGTGCGAGATGCCGCCGCTGACGGTGACCATCCTCTTGACGACCACCAGGCTGCCGATGATACCGCACGCGATGCTTGCAAGCACTGCCGCGAGGATGGCGTTTTGGAAGAAGCCGAACGAGAGGATGCCGGCATCGAGCATCATGCACCACCCTTCCCGGGGTGATCCCGAAGCACCCGGTGGGGTATTCCATGGGCTATCAGGTCGACCGGGCAGTGGTAGGCCGCCTCGATCATGTCTTCGGTTATCTCGGGAGAGTCGTGCGTGTACAGCGTGCGGTTCAGGCACGCGACCCGCGTGACATAGCGAGAGATGACACCGATGTCGTGGCTGACAAGGAGGATGGTGAGGTCCTTCTTGAGATCCTCGAGGAGATCGTAGAACTGGACTTCCGTCGGTGCATCGATATACACCGTGGGTTCGTCGAGGACGAGGATCTCTGGGTTTCCGACCAGCGCCCGGGCGAGGATTGCCCGCTGCTGCTCCCCTCCCGAGAGGCAGGAGATAGGACGGTCTGCAAGGGATGCCATCTTGAGCCGCTCGAGCACCCGGTCCGCAGCCTCCATGTCGGCAGGCGTATACCTCGCCCAGGGGAACCTGGCACGGGAGAGCCTCCCAAGGAGGACCATCTCCCTGGCGGTGATGGGGTAGGAGAAGTCGAACGTCCTGAACTGGGGGACGTACCCAATCCGGGACCTCGTTTTCTCGGGGGGCTGGCCGAGCACCGTGACGGTCCCTTCCGCTGGGACGAGGAGACCGAGGATGATCTTGAGGAGCGTCGTCTTTCCCCCGCCGTTCGGGCCGATCAGGGCATAGAAATCCCCCTTCTTCACCGTGAGGGAGACGCGGTCGAGTACCTGGACGCCGTTGAGCCGGAAGGAGACGTCCCTCACCTCGATGACAGGCCTCGTTCCACCATCACCCCCTTCGTCATTCCGCACGGTAGCTCCCCGCAATGGCACCCGATATACGGACCAGGTTCTCAAGGACGTCGGGTGCCAGCGGGTCGATCGTGGCGACGGTCCCATTGATCTCGCGTGCGATGACCTCGCTCTCCCTCGTGCTGAACTGGGGCTCTACGAATATCACGGAGATCCCGTGGTCCCGTGCATAGGTGACCAGGCGGGAGAGCCCTGCAGGACCCGGCTCGCGACCCTCTTCCTCGACTGCCACCTGGACGAGCCCGAAGTCGCGGGCAAAGTATCCGAGAGCCGGGTGGAAGACGAGGAATGCCCGGCCTTCCAGCCCGGTGAGATTGTTCCGGATGGCAGCAGTGCACGCATCGATCTTCCCGAGGTACGCGTTTTTCCTGGCAGAGTACACGCCTGCATTGGCAGGGTCGATCTCCGACAGCCCCCGTGCGACATTCTCGGCCATGATACGGAGGTTTTCGGGAGAGAGCCAGATGTGTGGGTCGACGCCGACGCCCTGCCTGTCACCCCCTCCATCCCCGCCACTGTCGCCGTGCAGGAGGGAGACGCCCTCGGACATGTCGATGACCACGATGCCGGGAGCCTGGGCAGTGACGCGTTGCAGGAGCGCGTCCTCGAAGGGCATGAGGCCGGGGCCGAGCCTGAAGTACGCGTCCGCCCGGCTCACCACGGAGACCTGCGATGCTGTGGGCTCATACGTATGGGGCTCGACTCCCGGGGGGACGACCGTTATGATAGTCCATTCCCCGCCTGCGATCTCCCTGACAACCTCTGCCTGGGG
This sequence comes from Methanolinea sp., assembly GCA_033811795.1. Taxonomy (GTDB): domain Archaea; phylum Halobacteriota; class Methanomicrobia; order Methanomicrobiales; family Methanospirillaceae; genus Methanolinea_A. The sequence goes on from JAPXNX010000041.1 coordinate 4,666, forward strand.
CAGCACCGTGACCACCGCAGTCCTTTCGTGCGGCGGCACCCGGTCCTCAGTCCCGCCCGATAGGCACCCGGCAGAGCCTGCCGCTGCAGCGAGGAGGAAGAGAACGGCAAGCACGGCCAAGTACCCAGTGGTACTGGGGCGTGGTGGTGCGGGCAGGGTCATTTTGGTACTCCATCAAAAATTTTCTGCCCCTGGTCTGCCCCACAGAGCGCATCGTGGCAGATGGCGCCACAGATCCCCCTCGTGGGGTGCCCGAGCGATGCGCAGATCTTGCGGACCGCGCCGGCCGAGACATAAGCCTCGAAACGCTCTGTCTCCCGGCACGCCTCCTCCCCTGCAAGGCCGTAGTGGGAGAGTACCAGCCCGAGGACCCTGTGCCTCCAGATGAGGAAGTCTGCATGGGCGACGCCCTTCTCCGTGAGGGTGACGCCGCCGTAGGGCTGGTGGAAGACATAACCGCTTATTACGAGTTCCCGGACCGTCCTCGTCACAGTTGACGGGTCGACCGAGAACCGCTCCGCGATCTCCCCCGTCCTTGCCCCGTCACCCCTCTCGCGGAGAAACTTGAGGTAGGACACCTTCCGGGGCGAGAGTTCCTCGCCAGGAAACAACTCCATAGGGTACCTGTTCGATCCCGGAGGAGAAAAAATTTGAGTATGTACCAAAATTCGAAGGGCTCCTACGAGGAGAACGATGGGATGGATAGCGTGATGTTCCCCGGGAGTGTCTGGAGCTGGATGGACCGGATAGGCACTGCTGGACCTCCAGTGATCCGGATCGGGGCGACATCGATCGCCACTGTCTCCCCCTCGGCAGGATACCTCCTGATCGGGACAGTCGCCGGGAGGTACCCCGCCGCCCTCACGGTCACCGCGCGGCAGGGAGTCCCCGTCAGGTAAACGAGGACGTCCAGTGTCCCGTTCCTGATCTCTCCCTGGTAAGTTCCGTCGATGAAGACAGATGCCCCTTCGACAGGGCACCTGATCTCCAGGAAACCAGTGCTCCCGCCGATGGCAGGCGGGCTGTCCTCGTCGGTGCCGGGGGTCAGCGTACCCCCGTCGCCTCCACCCGCTGTCTCGTTGCCTGTCCCGCTGCTCCCGTGCACGATGACCTCGCATGGCTGGGCTGATACGTTGCACCCGCCCGGGCCGCACACTTCGAGCGTGGCTGTGTAGTTTCCAGGCATGCTGTAGACATGGACCGGGGCGGAATTGTTCGAATGCGTACCGTCACCGAAATCCCAGAGCCTGCTTTCGATGTCGCCGGAAGAGATGTCGTGGAACTGCACGGAAAGCGGCGCCTCCCCCTCTGTCACGTTGGCAGAGATGGCTGCAACAGGGGGGACGGCAGGCCTGAGCGAAAAGACCGGCAGGTACAGTGTCTGTGGCCCGCCTGTCGTGACCTCTCCCGCCCAGGGGACCCAGCCCTCGCGGGAGATGAGGATCCAGTGGGTGCCGGGCGCGAGGGGCACGCAGACAGGTGTTGTCCCCCTGTCGCTCCCGTCAATGGTCACGAGGGCAGGTGCCGGGTCCGACTCGAGGCAGAGGTTACAGGGGCCTGCACCCTGCGACCCTCCGGGTCCTACACCCGGCGTGGCCGTCGGTGCCGGGGTGGGCGTGGCTGTCGGTGCCGGGGTGGGTGTGGCTGTCGGTGCCGGGGTGGGTGTGGCTGTCGGTGCCGGGGTGGGTGTGGCTATGGGAGTTGTTCCACCCTCTTCGGATAGCCCGGGCCTGTCCGGGAAGATGACGTCACCTGCGCCATCCGTCATCACCTGGTTCCCGGGGACCGCGGATGGAGAAAGGACAACGAGCCTTCCGTTCGTTCCGGGTACCGTGCAGGTCACCCCGTTATCGTCCTTCATCCCGAGCACCGTCACCCGTATCGGTGTTGTCCCGGCTGCTTCCCCCCGGACCTTCAGGGTGGCGAGGACAACGTTTCTGTCCCCTGCCCGGACCTTGTTGTTCGTATCTGCGCCCTTGAGGGTCAATGCCCCGCCGGGCATCCTGTTCTGGCTGTTGAGCCGGGCGAAAGCCGGGAACTGGACCGACGTGATGGTCCCGGTGCCCGGGTCCTCGACCCTGACCATGACCTCGAACTCGGAGAGCCCCGCAGTGGCCTCGTCCAGGACGAGGACGCACTCGCCTGACTCGCCGGGTGCAGGGATCGTGCAGTCCCTTGCAGAAACCGTCGCTGCCGCAGCCGGTACACAAAGGACCAGCAGAACAACAAACAGGATACCGTACCGTCGCACAGTACATCCTCCCCTCCATGCCACGTGCATTGCAATTCCCCCACCTACCCTGCCCGACCGGCTCCCCCTGGAACGGGGGGACTCCCCTCCGAATCGGCAGGATCCTGGTATATTTTCCGATAATCTCTACAGGTATTTATAATGTCCCCTCAAAAGAACAAATTTTCGAACGAATTACCACCACTGGCGGGAGATGTGCCCCCTTGCCGCCGGCGTGGCCTCCCTCCCCTGCGGGGTTCGCTTGATGAGCCCGGACTGGATGAGGTATGGCTCGTGGACGTCCTCGATAGTGCGGCTGTCCTCGCCGACGGCGATGGCAATGGTCTTCAGGCCCACCGGCCCGCCCCCGAACTGGTGAACGATCGTGTGCAGGATCCGCCTGTCCACCTCGTCGAGGCCGAGGTCGTCGACACCGAGCATCGTGAGGGCCTGGTCCGCGACCTCGCGGGAGACCACGCCGTCACCCCGCACAAGTGCATAGTCCCCGACCCTCCTGAGGAGCCTGTTCGCAATCCGGGGAGTGCCCCTGCTCCTCTTTGCGATCTCGAGCGCGCCCCCGGGAAGGATGGGGATCTTCATGATCCCCGCGCTCCTCGTGACGATCTCCGCCAGTTCCTCGGTATTGTAGAGGTTCAAACGGACAACGAGTCCGAACCTGTCCCGGAAAGGTGAACCGAGGAGGCCGACCCTCGTCGTCGCCCCGACGAGGGTGAAGGGCTCGAGGGTGATCTTGATAGAGCGGGCGCTTGGCCCATCCCCGATCATCACGTCGATGCAGAAGTCCTCCATCGCGGGGTAGAGGATCTCCTCGATGACGGTATGGAGCCGGTGTATTTCGTCGATGAAGAGCACATCACCTTTTTTCAGGAGCGTGAGGATGGCTGCAAGGTCGCCGGGCTTCTCGAGGACAGGGCCGCTCGTACAGTGGAGGCCCGACCCCATCTCCCGGGCGATGATGTGGGCGAGCGTTGTCTTGCCCAGTCCCGGCGGTCCGGAAAAGAGCGTGTGGTCGAGGGGCTCCCCCCTGGCCCTGGCCGCGTCGATTGCTATCCTGAGAGTCTCCTTGAGGAGGTCCTGCCCCACGAACTCGGAGAAGCGTTCGGGCCGAATAACAGACTCGTCAAGGTCCTCCTCCACCTCTCCGGGTGGAGTGCCGGCCTGATCCCGATCCATTGCCTCACCGCTCCCGGAGGATCCGAAGCGCTGCCCGCACGACGTCCTGCACCGCCGGCTCCGTCATGCCCGAAGCGGCACGGCTCACCGCGTCCCGTGACTCCCGTGACGAGAAACCGAGTGCAAGGAGCGCACTCTCCGCGTCTCTCCGGACCGGGTCTCCTGGCACCGCCTGCCCACCCCCTGCGAGCAGGTCCGCCCTCTTCTTCATTGTGTCGCGGAGCTCGAGGATGAGCCTCCCTGCGTTCTTCTTTCCCACCCCCGCGAGGCGCGTGAGCGCCTTCTCGTCGCCGCCGATGACAGCAGCCGCGAGTTCTGCGACGGTCATCTGCGAGAGGATGGAACACGCGAGCGCAGGCCCGACGCGGGTGACGGTGATCAGCATGCGGAACATCTCGAGCTCCGCAGGCGCGAGGAACCCGTAAAGGGCAAGCCCGTCATCCCTGGCAACGAGGTGGGTGTGCAGGACGACCTCTCCCGACTCTCTGGCGACCTGTTCGAGAAGTGGTCGCGGCATGAAAACCTGGTACCCGACGCCGCCTGCCTCGAGGATGGCATACCCGTCCCCCCGTCCCACGACCCTGCCCCGGAGCCTCGCGATCATGTCAGCGGTCCCTCGCAGTGTGAACGTGGCAGAGGGCGACGGAGAGCCCGTCCGCGACATCGTCAGGGCGTGGGATCTCCGGGAGCGCGAGCAGCCGGGTGATCATCTCCTGCACCTGCCTCTTGTCAGCCCTGGCCGAACCCGTCACCGCCTGCTTGACCTGGTTCGGGGTATACTCGGCGACGGGAACACCGTGTTTCCTTGCAGCCAGCATGACGACCCCCCTCACCTCCGCGACCCCGAGCGCCGATGTGACGTTGCGGGAGAAGAACAGGGTCTCCATCGCCATGCATCCTGGGGCGAACTCCTCGATGAGGCTGTACACTTCGTCGAAGATGAGTTCGAGCCTCTCAGGTGTCCCTCCCGGACAGGGGGCAGTCCGGATGCACGAATATGCCAGGGGGGTGATGTTCCTCTCGCTGGAAGAGAGGACGCCATATCCAACGGTAGCCAGTCCCGGGTCGATGCCAATCACGATCATGCAAGTGTGAAAAGAACCGTTCTCATGGTTTTTAATTCAATTTATCGGCTAATTGCCCACAAATACCTTTCTATCGCAGCGTGAAAGAAGGAAGGCCGCGATCCATGCCGTTTCCGGGCAAGAAGGGGCGGGCAAAACAGTTTTACCATCCCAGCATCAACCTATCATCGGGTGAGATTCGCCATGGGATCGAACGAAGATATCATGCATGATTTCGTGATGAAAGAGCTCAAGCGGCTTTATCCAAGCG
>JAPXNX010000042.1:0-9371 GCA_033811795.1 Methanolinea sp.
TTCATCGCCAACTCCGGCGACGCCCGGAACACCCCGTCGGAGGTATTTTATGGCCTCGTTGCGGCCGCGGGCGGGACGCCGGCCGTCCACGACCCCTGGGTGGACAGGTACCCCGGCGTCCGGATATCGCGGGAGATCGGGGAAGTGGCAGTGGGAGCCGATGCCGTCGCCATCTTCACCGGCCACCGGGAGTACCGTTCGCTCGACCCTGCCAGGCTCCGGAAAGCGGCGGGCAGCGACCACCCCGTCATCGTGGACGGGAGAAACGTCATCGACCCGGACGCGTTCATCAGGGAAGGGTGGGTTTACAAGGGCATCGGGAGGGGCGACAAGAACTCCCACGGGATTCATCCCGGAACCCGGTGACGAGGGGACCCAGGCTCGTTCCTGTCGGACCCTCTATATGGAACAACCCCAGGACCGGGCCTTTCCTGGACCTGCGGGGGCCGCGAGGAAGAGGATGAAGACGATTCCCCCCTCCTCGTCGACTCTTTTACCTGGCCAGAGGTCCTCCAGCGGTCATCCCGCGGCAGAAAGGCACTTGAGACCATGAATGGAAGAATTCATCACGAGGAGAAGTACTGATTTCATCGACGATCTCGAGTCATGGTAACTATTGCATACAGCCCGGCTTTCAGGAGAAAGATCAAAAAGATCAGGGACAGCAAGACAAACGAACGGTTGAAGCACCAGATCATCAAGATTGTCAACAATCCCCAAAACAGGAAAGCCAATGAGGTACTGCAGGAAAAATACACGGGAAGCCTGCATCCCCCCGTTCCGGTTGTCATATTATTACGATGCACAGGAGAACCTCCTGGCATCTTTCTCCCTGTATCATAAGGACGAACAGCAGGAGCCAGCACTACAAGCCGGGGGTATTGGGCGCGTATTTCTTCTTTGGCATGAAAACACTCATGATGCCCCTGGCAACAGGCCGGATGCACGCATTATGGCGTTTTACCGGTCCCCTTCACCCACAAGAGCCAAATGGCTCCGACGATGGGACCTTGATGAATCACCAGCATACATATCTTTTTCAAATGCAATGCTGTCACATGCACAGCCCCCTTATAATGAGTGCATGTGCACGGGCGATGATGCAGGAGCGGCACATAAGGGAAGACCGGATCCCTGACACCGTCGCCTCCCCGGAACGGACCGAAGAGAAAGGGGAGGACGGGAAGCATTACCTGAAACGAATATCAGGAAATGAGAAGAAAGTTCTTCGGGTAATTGGAGACCCGAACCCAATCTCCTCCGAAGGTAGTTACGAGATTCTTTGATCAGAGAGTCCAACTATGAAAGTGAAAATAGATCTCGAAACAGATGCGTTGTACATGAGGCTCTTTGGTACCCGGACCCACGATTCTGAAGAGGTAAACCCCGGTATCATCATGGATTACGATGAAAAAAACAACCCCGTGGGAATTGGGATCCTCAAGGTATGAAGATCGTCACCATCGTCGGGGCCCGCCCCCAGTTCATCAAGTGCGCCCCGCTCTCCCGCGAACTGCGCAAGTCCCACGCCGAGGTCCTGGTCCACACTGGCCAGCACTACGACCCGGGGATGTCCGACGTCTTCTTCTCGGAACTCGGCATCCCGGAACCAGAATACAACCTCGGTGTCGGGTCCGGCCCGCAGGGGCAGCAGACCGGGGCGATCCTCGCCCGCATCGAGGAGGTCCTGGTCGCAGAAGAGCCCGCGATGGCAATCGTCTTCGGCGACACGAACTCGACCCTCGCGGGGGCGCTCGCGGCGGCCAAGCTGCACATCCCTGTAGCCCACGTTGAGGCGGGCCTGCGCAGCTTCGACCGGGCTATGCCCGAGGAGATCAACCGGGTCGCGACCGACCACGTCTCTGACCTCCTCTTCTGCCCCACGGAGACCGCGGTCCGGAACCTCGCGCACGAGGGGATAGAACGGGGTGTCTTCCTCGTCGGTGACGTGATGGTCGACGCGCTCGAGTACGGCAGGGCAAGGGCCGCGGATAGGTCACGCGTCCTGCAGCGCTTCCACCTTGCACCGGGGAAGTACCTCGTCCTCACGGTCCACCGCCCGGCGAACACGGACAGCAGGCGGAACATGGAGTCCATCCTCGCGGCACTCGGAGACGCAGGGCTCCCGGTCCTTTTTCCCGTACACCCACGGACGCGGAAGGCACTCGAGGGGTACGGCCTATGGGACCGGGTGCCGGAGAACGTGATCGCGACCAGGCCGCTCGGGTACCTCGACATGCTCCGTGCGATGGCCTGTGCGGGAAAGGTCTTCACGGATTCCGGCGGGGTCCAGAAGGAGGCCTACCTGCTCGGGGTTCCGTGCATCACGCTCCGGGACACGACGGAATGGGTGGAGACTGTCCGGGACGGGTGGAACGTCCTCACCGGAGCTGACAGGGAGAAGATCCTGGACGCGGTGAGGCATTTCTCGCCGGGGAAGGAGAGGAGCATGCCCTTCGGCAAGATCGGGGCGAGCGGGAGGATTGCAGAGATTCTGGATTCAGCAGTTCCGTCCTGACCCCTTATCATCACATCTGAAAATGAGGAAGGGAGTTTTCCAGGCAGCAAGAACCGCCGATGTGCCCGGGGTTTTCATTGGGGAGGACAGTCGGGTCAAATGATCTCCCCTGCATCTCCATGGACCGGGGCTCTTTGTTCCCGGCATGGCCGGTAAAATGCGGGGTTCGCGCCTCTCCCAGAGCATTTCCGGCCTGGCTCCGGCAAGCGTTTTTTACGGTCGGGGAGGCAGTCCCCCCGGGTTCACTGGCAGGTGTCCATAGTCCGGAAAGGTAAGAGAGGTCCACCGCGCCCGGCCAGCCGGGTCGGGGGGGGTCCGGCACTGCCCTTCTCCAATACATAGAAAAATTGGTGAATTCTTTATAATCTGGTGGTAGATATGCTAATTGGTTATCATGGCAAAAGTCGATGTGAGGCCCGTCGATGCACAGGGCAGGGTCATCCTCCCCAAGTCCTGGCGGGAGAAGCAGAACTTAAAGGAGGTCGTGATCATCGATGAGGGCGACCATCTCGAGATACGTGCAGTGGACCCGGACCTCTCCCGGTTCGTGGACGCTGTCTCCGTCGATGCCGATGAGTTCGGGGATTACCATGCACTTCGACGGAGATTGAGGAAGGATGCGGTTCGTTGATGCAAATGTCTTCCTGTATGCAGTCCTCTCCCCGAAAAAGGCCATCCCTGAAGACGTCATGAAGAAGAAAGAGGCAGCCAGGCAGATATTCCTGAGAATCAACGATGGTGAAAAAGTCCTCACGTCCACCGTGCACTTGAGCGAGGTCGCAAACGTCCTCGAAGATATCGCGGGGTTCGGTTTTGCAGCCGATCTTCTCGCATCACTGTTTGCAAAGCCATCGGTCGTCGTCGAGCCGGTGACTGCCGAACTCTACCAGGAGAGTGTTCACAGGGCCAGGTACCACGCTATCAGCGTGAACGATGCCATCGCCTTGATACTCATGGAACGTGCAGAAATCGACGAGATCTACACCTTCGACCGTCACTTTCTCCCCCTTGACGTCAGGGTGATACAGGAATGAGGATGCACTGGTCTGCAGGTATGGCCCAGGTCCCGGCTGCAGTTGCCGGAAGAGCCGGGAGCCACCGGGAGGACGGTTTTTTGGTCAATACACAAGCAGCAGGTTCCATGGCAACAGTTCGTGCGGAATCTCCCGTCCCTGCAGTCCGGCACCGACCCAGCATTCCCTGGAAATGATGAGAGGGTCTTCATACCTGGCATGAAAGCCGCACCCGCGGTTTTCACCATGGTGGTCTGTGTAGCGCAGTGTACCACGTGAGGTTCGGGACCTCACTCCGACCACATTCAGCACCCCTCCCTCACCTTTTTCGTCACCATCTCCCGGCATGGATCGCGTACGCAGCGAGCGCCCGGTCCCCTCCGGGCGAACCGCTGCATGCAGGTGACGAAATGAAGAACTATGTCCAGAACACGCAACGAGGGCCACTTTGGCCTTCGATCGCCACGCCGGGGCTGCCGGCATTGGCAGGCACCGTGCAGACCTGGGAACACTCACCACGACAGGCGGGGAATGGGCATGTGCAGGATAGAGGGCTCCCCCCGAAATGACAACACTGCCCAAAGATATGACATCCAGAGGGAGCTTGATTATCACTTCTTGCCGGCAGGTAAAAAACTTTTTTCTCGCGGAACCCCCGTCTCTGCCCGGGGAAGAACTGCGCCGCGGCCTGGTGAAACGGGCGCTCGGGGACCTGGACGTCATGTTCTCGGTTGCGGTCTGCACGGTCGACACCGCGAACCACAACGCAGCCCGCATCTGGAAGCTCTACGGCACGACCTCGAGAAAGGGCGACAACACCAGTGACCGCCGGCGGGCAGGAGACGAAGCTGACGAAGCGGGAGGCCGGTTTCATCCAGGTTATCGGCCAGGAGGGATGGCCCGAGTTCACGGTCCCGATGCTCCAGAAAGTGGGCGGGTGGAGCAATAGCGCAATATACAAGATCATCCACGGGTACAGCACCCACAGTAAGGTCTATTCCAGCCTCCTGGAGAAGTGCCCCGCAATCTCCTACTGTGATCGCATAGTTGTGACAGGAGAAGAGGGGGTTGGCGTTTCGATGCGGAGGAGGACTAACGCCTATACCTTCGACCGCGACCTGTTCACATCATGGTGCAGGGGCGGGGCGGTCTGGATCGATGATGACCCAGACCAGGCCGGGATCACTTCTAAGACTTCCACAGACTCCCATAATACTTCCACGGGTGTGGAAGTATTTGGAAATGAATCAAGCGACCCCTATTCTAAAAATAACTCTTATAATAATAATTATTTATGTACTCCTGATCACTTCCACAAATCCCAGGATACACAGCAACCCAATGAAGAGGGTAGGGGTGCATCTACGTGTCACTATGATCCTGGAAACGTGGAAGTACAAAAATCAAATCCCGAGCAATCCCGAGCAATCGACGGTAACACCACGCAGGTGGCTCCGATATCACTTCCACAGACCACTTCCACAGCGGAAATTCGTGGAAGTGTTGAAGTGCCGCCGGCCGCCTCCGACCCCCCGCCGAGGATCGGCGTCCACGACTACAGGCCGCTCGACCACCCCGAGAAGAGGCCGTGCTACGTGTGTGGCGGTGAACTTCCGGGTCGACCCGTTCCTGTAAATCTCTCCGGTGGCGAGGGTGAGGGGCGTGCTCGAGCGGAAGGCGAGGAAAGCGGCAGTGTTCGCGGAAAGGGAGGTAGCAGATGGGTGAAGGTCCAGGATCAGGACGATTCAAATCGCACTTTTCCATGATCGGCCGGCAGGGAACTCCTGGTTCCAGGAGGCCGCCTCGAATATTTCTATCCTGCTGTTCCACCTCTTATCTGCCCTTCGACCAAGGGCAAGGAGTATCAGCAAAATGGCAGACTTTGTCCAGAAGAGCGTCACAAAGACCGCGGTCAGGGACCTCAGTGCCCCGATCGCGGACGCTGCGACGCTCAACACCATCGTGAACAACCTGGTCGCCACCAACCCGCTCGGGTGCACGCCCTACGAGGTCGGTGGCGTCACTATGGACCCCGTCGCGAAGACCCGCGAGAGCTATTCCGCACGGATCGCCTACGAGAATGACGAGGCCAGGACGGTTGGAACCATCACCGCCCGTGCCCCGAGTGTCCCGGCGTTCGGAACGGTCAAGAGCACCATCGTCAACGATGCCGCACTAGCTGCAGCGATGGGCGGCGACCCCGTGAACCTTGCCGACCGGGAGAGCTACTCGGTCACCGTCCGGTGCCACGACCCGTCCGGGGAGGTCTACTACCTGACCTTCACACGCGGGCAGCTCCGTCTCTCCTCGTACGAGGACGACTCGGTCCTCGCTCTCGTCGAGCAGTGGGCAGACACCGTCTCCCAGCTCGCCTGAAGGCAGCGACCCGGACAAGATTTCCACAATGGAAGGAGGGAGGGACCATGGATGAACTGCTCATGTTCCTCCTCGGCATGGCCTTCGGCAGCCTGGGGGTCCTGTTAGGGGTCCTCCGGGCCATCATCGGGGCGGACCGAAAGGAGCAGGACTTCGGGAGGCGGTGAACTGATCCCCGCCTCCCCATTCCCTGTCCCTGCTCTCTCCACCCGGGAGACGGATCCTCATGGACGCCGAACTGGTTCAATAAAAATCCCGCGGCATTTTCCACGGGTGGTCCGTGGGAACCAATCCTCGTATTCATTCCGGGGACAGCGACTGGGAGGGAAGCGAGGTCACCGACCTGGCAAAAGGTCCCGACCACTTTCACCTCCCCTCCCCCCCTTCTTCAAATAGGGCCGTACCGACACCACTGCATGCTACCGGTACTTTGTGTCCCGGACCACCCGATATTCAGGGACCGCGACGTGCTCGAGTCCGATTACGTCCCCGCGGAGTTCAATTTCAGGGACTCGCAGCTCAAGGAGATCGCCTACTGCCTGCAGCCGGGTCTTGCGGGCTTATGCCCCTTAAACGCAATTCTTCGCGGGATCCCTGGCACGGGAAAGACGACCAGCGTCAAGCGGATATTATCAGAGGTCGAGGAGGCGACGAGGCGGGCCCTCCCTGTGTACGTGAACTGCCAGGTCGAAAGGACCCTCTTTTCCATCCTGGCCCAGGTCCATTTCCGCATGTATGGCCACTCTCCCCCTGCACTGGGGAGCCCGGAGGGCGCCCCGGCGGCGGTTCAGGACTGCATCCGTGAGGGTCATTGCTACGGGGTGACCGAGTGGAATCCCGGCAGATTTCACTCTCGTGAAAGAACGGGGAAGTTCTCCCAGGGTTCTTCGGCGGAAGGGGGGATGAGCGGCATCCTGCACGAAGTGGTAATACTCATCTCTAGCCTCGTATGAGGGGGCTATTCGCCCCCACGCCCCCCCGGTGCGATGCACCCGGCCGCCCCCGGAGGGTCCCCCGCGGCGGTTTTGTACTGCATCCAGGAGATTCATTGCCATGGTGTGAATGGGCGGAATCCTGATAGATTTTACTCGCATGAAAGAGGGAGGAGTTCTCTCAGGTTTCTTCGGTGGGAGTGTGGATGGGTGGCATGCTGCACTGGGCCGGGCGGCTCACCATTTCCAGCCTTCCGCGGGGAGCAGATAACAGGTCTTAATACGCCCGGGTCCGATCGTGTCTTCATGGCGTTCTCCCCTGTCGGGGTCCTCCTCGTCCTGGCCATCGGGACCGGTGCCGGGGTCATGGTCGGCATCATGGGGGGCAGCGGGGTGATGGTGGTGGTGCCCATGCTGACGCTCCTGCTCTCGTTCCCGGTCCACACCGCCATCGGCACCAGCCTCCTCATCGATGTCATCGCGACTGTGGTGACCGCCACCGTCTACCACCGCCACCAGAACGTGTACGTGAAGCCCGGGCTCTGGATCGCGGCAGGCTCGGTCGCCGGCGCCCTCGCGGGAAGCAGGTTCGCAGACATGATTCCGCCGGTCGGGATGGTCAACCTCTTCGGGCTGCTGCTCATCCCGACCGGCGTCTACCTCTGGGCGAAGGGGCTCGGACGTCCCGGCCTGGGGTTGCCGGGCGGCGACGACCAGGCCGGTGCAGTCCGCCTCCCCGTGCAGACCCGGAGGCAGCAGCTGACTGCCCTCGGCCTCGGGGTGTTCGTCGGGATCATGTGCGGCCTCTTCGGGGCAGGGGGCGGGGGGATGATCCTCCTGATCCTCATCTTCGTCCTCCGCTACCCCGTCCACCTGGCGGTCGGGACGTCATCCTTCATCATGATGATCACTGCGGCCTCGGGGACGGCGGGCTACGTCCTGCACGGCAACATCGACATCCAGGCCGCGCTGATCGCGAGTGTCCCCACGGTGCTCGCTGCCGGCTTCGGTGCCGGGATAGCCAACCGGGTCGGCGAAAGGACGCTCGGGCGGATCATCGGGTTCGTCCTGGCAGCGCTCGGCCTCGCAATGATCGCCACCCAGTTCCTGGCCGGCGGGAGCGTCGCAGTGACGCCGGCGGTCTCGGGGGCGGTCGACGTGGGGATCGCCCCATACTTGTGAAGGAAAAAGTGGGCTCTCCGCTATTTTGAGTGGGTAAGTAAGTGACTATGAGTGAAGGCTCTCCGCACCCACGCCCCCATCGCGAGGGACCCCGCCGCCCCCAAAGGGCGCCCCGGCGGCGGTTCAGCAACCGGCAAAACCAGGAACATCACAATAATCGTTTGAAGCAAGGGAACAGGATCAAATATTCAGCCAGGTAATGAAGGTCCAGAAGCCTTGAGAGGTAACGCGAGAAGGTAAGGGAATACCGATAAATTCATCACAATGGTCTCTCTCAGGTGCGGTTCGATCGAGTTCAATTTACCCACTTAAAATGATGAAGAGGAAAAAAGTGCAACCTCATGGTCGGATAGAGCACCGGTGTGGGTCAACGTGGGGAATCGCCTCCTACCTCTTGGAAGGCAGGTCCTAAAGCTCCTCCTGCAACCGGACCAGCACGGGGCCCGGGCCTCCCCTGCTCCACCTGGTCTTCCCCGGGGCAATGCTACTGGCATCTGCGAGGCCCCCCCCGCAGAACCGGGCGCTGTCCACCCGGTCTCCCCGGGTCATGTCGCGATCTCCTCGCGGTAGCGGACGAGCGAGGTGACTGCCCCGATACCTGTGAAGAGCGCACCAACGAGGTAGGCGTCGCGGACTGCGAGAAGGAAGGCGTCGTTGGAAACGAGGGCGTAGACCGGCAGCCGCCAGGCAACCACCGCTCCCCCGACGGCGATCCCGAGCACCATCCCGACGTTTCTCACGGTCGCCAGTACAGCCGAGCCCACCCCCAGGTAGCGCTTCGGTGTGCTCCCCATCACGGCGCTGTTGTTCGGGGACTGGAAGAGCCCTGTGCCCAGGCCAAAGAGCGCCAGGCACCAGGTCACCGCGGATCCCTGCGCAATGCCGATTCCGGCCATCAGGACGAGGGCGACGGCACAGGTCCCGGCACCGAGCGCGCAGAGCGCCCGGGTCCCGATCCTGTCCGAGAGGGCGCCGCTGAACGGTGCGACCAGGAGCACCACCAGGGGGAAGGCTACCATCACCATGCCGATCCGGTCCGGCGGGTAACCCAGGACCTCCTGCAGGTAGAAGGGTGTGAGAAAGACCAGCACGTACTGGGACATGAAGTTCAGCATTGCGCTTAAATTGGCGAACGCGAATGTCCGGATCTCAAAGATGCCGAGGTCGATCATCGGGTGGGCCACGCACCGCTCGGTGCGGATGAAGATGGCGAGGGCCGCGACAAGGAGGAGCAGCAATGCGCCCTTCATCCCGGCCGACATCGCCTGCCACCGGTTGACAATAAAGAGGAAGGAGAACAGGGTGACAAATGCGCTGCCTGCCCCGACGAAGTCGATCTCCTGCCTCTCC
>JAPXNX010000043.1:0-9152 GCA_033811795.1 Methanolinea sp.
TCCTGGCCATACTGCTCTGCCGTCTTCAGGTAAGAGTACTGGACCAGGAGTGGCAGGGTATAGTTCCCTGCAGGTGCATCCGCCGGGATTTTTGCCGCGAAGGAGACCGTGACCGTCTTTCCGCCAGGAATGTCCCCAACAGCCTGGGGGTCGGCTTTTATGATTAAAGGCGAGTCTCCGGCCTCGAGGGTTGCCCTAACGAGCTTTGCCGTGTTGGGCATATCATCCCTCTCGATAATCGTCGACTGGACGAACTTCATCTCCACCAGTCCCCGGTTCTCGATGGTGACCTGGAGCATGACGTCCTCCCCGGGGTAAAACTCGTTCCTGCCCTGGATCGCTGCCGAGAGGTCCGGCTCCCCTGTGAGGTACTTGACTCCCGCAAGGGCCGGGACACACAACAAACTGATTAACACGGCCAGAAATACAATACGCCGCAGATTCATAGGATATCACGTGTTGTTATTGCTATAACAACATTTAAGGGTCGGCTCTATATAATGCTATGGAATGGCTGAGATGCCGTCTCCGCACCTTGCACTCATCGAGATGCTCAAATCCCTCGGCCTCACGAAATACGAGGCACTGGTATACATCGGTCTCCTGAAGGAGCCGGGTGCCACCGCGACAAGGATCCACGAGGTTGCCGGGGTTCCCCGCGCATCGGTGTACCCCGTGCTCGAGAGACTGATCCAGAAGAACATGGTCTCTGTCTCGCTTGGCACACCGCGCCGTTTCGAGGCCGTGCCGCCGGATGCAGCCATCGATCACCTCCTCGATGCAGTCTCTGCAGATGCAAGCCGGGCAAAAAAGATGCTCTCCCGTATATGGCGGGAACGGAACCCGAGGGGACCGGGGGACCAGGACTACATCTGGAGCATCTACGGGATAGAGAACATCCGGGCCCGCCTTGCGGATCTGCTGCGGAACGCATCAATATCGATCGATGCTGTCCTCTACGGTGACGTGCCGAGGGAGATTTACTCCGTGCTCTGCGAGAAGGCAGGGTCCATTCCCGTGAGGATCACGAGCAGCGATCAGGCGAAGTTCGCCTGCCCGGGAATCGAGGTGAGCGCCCTTCCCATTCCGATAAAGGGGGGCGGGGAAGGGGAGATACGGTTCACCGGAGGTCTGTTCCTCGTCGATGATATGAGGGCCATGGTCGTGATAGCGACCGGGAAAGAGGAGGCAACGGCACTCTTTTCAGAATCGAGGGGTTTTGTCAGGTTCTTCTCGTCCTACCTCGACCTCGTCTCCTCGATAAAGGCGAGGCCCGGTCAGTAGTCCAGTATCTCGGACATCCCGCGGACGTCCATCAGGCCGTTGATGGCATGCGTCGCCACAGCGATCCCTTTCTCCTTGATAGCTGCCATCGGGTTTGTCCCGCCCAGCGCAACGATGCCCATGTACTGCGGGTCGACAGTGACGCCGAGTGCAGGCGTATTCGGAAGCCCCACGTCCAGGATCGGTGAGAAACTGCTCCCTGCCAGGTCGTCGATGACCTCTCCAACCTGCACTTCGGCCTCCATGTGGCACTGCCGGATGTTGGCAAGTATGTTCCCGCTTCCCCGCTGCATCATCCCTGAGACAGACGTTATCTCCTGGGAGAGGAGGGCTTGCAGGGGGTCGATCGTGGTGTGCTCGTACAGGATGAAATGAGTGAATCGCCTCGGGATACGCGCATCGATCTCCACCACGCCTCCTCCGATAGGGTTCGACGGGATGCCCCGGCGGAAGAGAATGCCATCGAGCGTGGAACTGCAGATCGTGACAATCCCGGTATGACCTGGCGGGACCTTCCCCCCACAGGAAGCCTCGTTCTCCCCGATGAACCGGACGAGCCCGCTCACGCAGAGCCCTGCCCTGAACGTGTCCTTCATGATGGCAATGGCCGCGTCGAGGTCCCTGTTCCGGACGAAGGAGAGGTTGTGCACGACGAGGCCCGCCCCTTCCCGGGGATCGTATGTCACCTGCATGGCATACTCCTCGATCCGGGTGTTCACGAACTTGAGGGGGAGATGCATTTGCTACGATCTCGTCCCGGGAACAGAAAAATTGTTCTATAAGATGAGGGAAATGTATGGTTAATGGACGAAAAGGTTCGGGAAAAGGCGAGGAATGCCATAAAGACCATTCTCGAGGCTGCAGGCTATGAAGTCGGCATGCTCGAAGACCCCTACGACCTTGCAAGCCGGGGTGACGAGTTCGTCATAGTGCTCTGCAGCGATGACCCCGGTGAGATCGCGGAGTTCGCGAACGGGAACTTCCGGCTCATGAGCGGTGGGGAGGAGATCATGTACAGGAAACTCCTCTTCTCGCCGGATAGCGGCACCAGGGCTGACGGATGCATCGCCTGGGGAAGGGACGAGTTTATCCGTCTTTATGGAGAGGTCGCGCTTGCGAATGTACTGTCACGCCCGTTTTCCCTTGCCATCGATGCCGGGGAGAGGGAGAAAGATACCGGTATGGCGGTCCCTCCTACTGGCGAGGTCGAAGCGGAAGAGGAGGAGGAGACGGGGGTCATCATACCTCACCTGCCTATCAGGATCAAAAAGGACTCGGCAGTCCGGATCGCAAAGACGCAGGGGACAGTCACGCTCAAGTTCATGCCCTTCTGGCTCTACTCCTACAGGAGTTCCGGGGAGCAGGTGTACAAGGATCACCGGGTCCCGTTCGACGCAGAGGGCGAGGGCGGGCTAAATGCCATCAACGGTCTTAAATTCGAGATGGATGCAAAGTCGGTCGTCGAGGGAGGGATCCCAGCCGGCGCCGAGGTCATCCCCCCCCGCATCACGCAGGAGGAGGCCAGGGAGAAGATCGCCTCTGATGTAGCCGAGAGCCTGACCCAGAAGATCAGGATCAAGCAGGTGAGCGGTGATGCAATCTCCTACGAGGAGAAGGTGTTGAAGCCGGACAGGGGGGGTATCAACATCAATGTCCGACAGGTATACATCCCCATCTGGCAGGTCCGCGGCAAGAAAATAGTCGAAGTGAACGCGTTCTCCGGAGAAGTCCTCTCCTCGCCGATGGACGAGGGCGTGGAGATCTTCTGAGTCCACCCCCGACCATGATCGGTGTCCTAGGTGGCGGTCCTGCAGGCCGGACTGCGGCAATGAAGCTCGGGCTTGCGGGAAAGGAAGTCACCCTCGTGGAGAAGGGGGGGCTTGGCGGACAGTGCCTCCACCACGGCTGCATGGTGATCTGTGCACTAAACGACGTCGCGAGGGTCATGTACCAGGCCAGGAACCTCGCTTCGCTCGGTATCCTCGATGACGTCCCGTCCTTCTCCTTCCCCCGGACGATCTCGCAGATGGCGTCAGTCCAGGCGAAGATCGCGTCCATCCTCGATGCGGAGACGAAGAGCTGCGGTGTCTCGGTGGTCCGCGGCGAGGGAAATGTCGACGGGGCCGCTCTCTTCCTCGACGGGAAGAGGCTCGATACCTCGGCCCTCGTCATCGCGACCGGCTCTCTCCCACGGATCCCGTCCATTCCCGGCGTCCACGTTCCCGGTGTCTATACCGCCCATACCCTCGCCTCGATGCCTGCCGTGCCAGGACACCTCCTCATCATCGGTGGCGGGATCATGGCAGCAGAGTTCGCGTTCATCTTCAACGAGTGGGGGGCCGATGTCGATATTGCGGTCCGCAGCACGTTCCTTCGCCAGGTCCCCAGTACTCTTGCAGCGGTTGCCAGGAAAGAACTCGAGGAAGTTACAATCCACGAGAACTGCACCGTGAGCCGGGTAGACGGGGAGCAGGCCGTCGAGGGGGCGCTCATCCGGGCAGAGGGTAGAGAGATTGAGACTCCCTGCGATGCAGTCCTCCTTGCGGCAGGGCTCGTCCCCAACTCGCGGATGGTCTCGGGTGTCAGGAAAGGCCGGGACGGGAGGGTCGTTGTCGACAGGCGGATGGCAACGAGCGTCCCCGGCGTGTACGCCTGCGGGGACGTGACTGGCTCCCCCTGCCTGACTCCGGTCGCCCGGCAGGAGGGGGTCGTCGCAGCTTCCTCCATCCTCGGCGAGGGGCTGGATATGGACTACACAGCAATACCGCAATCGCTCGCACTTGCCCACGAGTATGCATTCGTTGAGGTCGATCCAGCTGGCGACGAGACCGTTTTCTCCTCGCCAGGACCCGCTGGCCCGGGGACGTTCTGGGAAGTCCCGCGGGGCCGGACTGGGATGGCCGAAGTCATCGTCTCACGCGAAGGGGGAAAGGTCGGGAGTGTCTCTGTTGCCAGCCCTGCCGGGGGCACTATAGCCGCGTACCTCGCATTTCTCATGAAGGGAGGTCTCTCTGTCCATGACTTTTCCCGCTTCACCGAGGTCCACCCCTCGAGCGATGGCATCTATCCCCTGATGAAGTACGCTGCGGAGCGCCTGAAGCAGGATGACCGAAAGCCCCGGAACGACTGCCCCTGAACCCCGGTAGGAAATACCCAGGGGACCTTCCCCGGCGGCGTCTGCGGGGCAGGACCAGCCCCAGGTGCAAACTCTCGTGGCAGCAGCGTGACTCGCGGATCACAAACCCTATCTCCCCGCGCCCACCCATCCCTGTACCAGGTAAAATGCATGGAGAAGGATGAACTGCAGGCAATATTTGAGAAGATTCAGACAGGGGTCGTGATCATCGACCCGGAGACCCACACGATCCTCGACATCAATCCCATCGCAGTCTCCCTCATCGGCCGGGAGAAAGAAGAGATTGTCGGGCATATCTGCCACCAGTTCATATGCCCTGCTGAGAGGGGCATGTGCCCCATCACGGACCTTGGGCAGGTGATAGACAACAGCGAGAGGACACTCATCGTCATGGACGGGACGCGCATCCCTATCCTCAAGACGGCGACCTGTGCCAGGCTGGGGAAGAGGGACGTCCTGATCGAGAGTTTCGTCGATATCCGCGACCGGAAGTCGGCGGAGGACCGGAAGTGCGCCTTGATAGGCTACATCGGGGAGATCGTGATGCGGGTCCGCGAGCCCCTCCTCATCGTTCAGCAGGACCTCGCGGACCTCGCGGAGAAGGTGTCCCAGGCTGAAGGGGGGGGCGAGGAGGTTAGGATGGGCATCCTCCTCGAAGCGGCGCGATTACGCCAGATAGCTGAAAACCTGGCTGAAGTGGAGAGGGCGATAGCCGATGAGAGGGAGGATATCCCGGCGGCATACAGGGAGTTTCTGAAGAGGACCTAGAAAAGATGCTCCAGACCTACCTCCTCGGGCTCGTCATCGGGCTGACGGGCGCACTCGTGCCAGGACCGACTCTCGTTGCCACCATCAATACTGCAGTGACCGGTGGCTGGAAGACCGGGCTGCGGGTCTCTGCCGGGCACGCCATCGTCGAGGCTTTTATCTTCTCGGCGATCGTTCTCGGGATAGCCTCTGTTCCATCTATTTCCGATCACGTGGGCATGATTGGAGCGGTGGGCGGCACGGCACTCGTCGTCTTCGGGGTGCTGACGGCAAGGGGTGCCAACGCCGGTGTCCCGGACTCGGAGCAGGGGGGAGTGGCAAGGAATCCCTACCTTGCCGGGGCGATCACGAGCGTCTCGAACCCGTACTTCTGGCTCTGGTGGTTCTCGGTCGGGAGTGCACTCGTGCTCGCGGCTGCCCAGCAGGCGTTCCTCTTTGCCATCGCATTTATCGCCGGCCACTGGTCGGCAGATTTCGGGTGGTACACTGTTGTCTCGGCAGGCGTCCACAGTGGCAGGAAGATCTTCGATGAAAGGGCCTACTCGTGGGTCCTCCGGGGGTGCGGTGCGTTCCTCGTCCTTTTCGGGCTATCTTACATCGCACTGGCAGTCCGACCGGTCCTGCAGGGGTGACAGTGGAGGACCAAAACACCCGCAGATATGGCCCGCCCATTCCCCATGGTCCTTGCCGTACGCTGAAGGGAAAGATGCCGGTCTCCCGAAAAACCTAAGGGTCTTTCGTTCCGGCCGAGGGAGAGGTATACTTCCAGGAACCACCCGGCACGGTGATGAGAAAACGGGCACCCTTCCCCGGCTCCCCGGCCTCGCGGATGGCCATCCCGGTGATGGCGAGGATCTCCTGTACCAGGAAGAGCCCCCACCCGGTGTTCTTCCCATATCCCCTCTCGAAGATCTTCTCCTTCTCGCCGTCCGGGATGCCGACGCCATTGTCCTCGCAGGTGAGAAGGAGTGCATCCCCTTCTTCCCTGGCCGAGAACCGTACCGATGTTGCATTCCCGCCATGGCGGATTGCATTGTCGACGAGGTTCGAAATGCCCTTTCCCATCAGGGGATCGGAAAACACGAGAAGCCCCGGAGGTATGTCGTTCTCGATCACGAGAGGCAGGGAGACGAAATCACTCCTGACGGCCTCGACAAGATCATGGACATCCTGCCACCGCGGGTTGCTGCCCCCGATCTCTTCGCATTCCCTCGTGAACCGGATCGTCGCCAGGATCCTGTCGGCAGCCCTGCGGATTTTTTCGAGGAGAGTCGCCCTTTCCGATGCCTCGTCGGAATCCTGCAGGAGATCGAGGAGACCGGTGAGCACCATGATCTGGTTGTTGATATCGTGCCGCGTGACGCTGTCCAGGAGAGTGACTTTCCTGTTCGCCTGCAGGAGTGCGTCCTCCACCCTCTTCTGCTCCGTTATGTCCTCGATGACCCCGTCGAAGTACTTGACATTCCCCTTCTCGTCCCGCACTGCAACGGCCGAGACCCTGGCCCAGAAACTCTCCCCGTTCTTTCTCTTCAGGCGCAGTTCCCTGCCAAAGACCCGACCCTCCATGATGAGCTCGTCAGAGAAGGCCGCCCGCTCCGCCGGGTTCTCGTACGTCCCGGCCGAGCCTGATGCGAGGAGTTCATCAAGGGACCCGTACCCGTGCATGCGGGCGACGTAGGGGTTGGCCAGGAGGTATTCGCCCCGGGGGCCGGGCATATTCCGGTAGAGGCCGACGGGGAGGTTATCGATGAAACTGTGGAGCATCTCTTTGCTCTCCCGAAGCTGCTCCTCGATGCGTTTCCTCTCCGTGATATCGAGGTGCGTTCCCGTCATGCGGACCGGTCTCCCTGATTCGTCCCACTCGGTCACCTTCCCCCTGTCCAGCACCCAGACCCAGTGCCCGTCCTTGTGCCGCATACGTACCTCGCACTCGTAAATTGGACTCTCGCGGTTGAAGTGCCGCTGAAGTAGGGTGTTGGAGAGTTCCAGGTCGTCGGGATGGGCAAGGCGGTACCATGTCCCGATGGTTATGGGTGCAAGCTCGTCCAGGGTCCACCCGCCAATGTCAGCCCACCTCGCGTTGACGGTGAGTTCCCCGGTCTGGACCTTCCAGTCCCACAGTCCCACCCCGGACCCCTCGATCGCGAGGGCGAGCTGTTCCTGGCTTCTCCGGAGCTCCATCTCAGTGTTCTTCCGGCTCGTGATATCGGTGACGAAACCTTCGAGGTAAAGGAGGTTCCCGCTGCCGTCGAAGACACCCCTACTCTTCTCCCATACCCAGCGGGTCTCGCCGCTCCGCGTGATGATGGGGTACTCGTACTCGAAGACACGCCGTTCCCGCAGGTCCTCCTGGCACACCTCCCACAGGATGTCCCGGAAGTCCGGACGGACTATCTCATTGTAGGCCACTTTCGCGTTTCCGACCAGGTCACCGGGCGTGTAACCAGTCAGTCCAAGGCAGCCGTCACTGACAAACTCCATCGTCCAGTCACGGTCGTTCCTGCACCGGAAGGCAAAACCCGGCAGGTTCGTGATCAGGGTGGAGAGGAAGCGTTCCCTCTCCTTGGACTCTTCTTCCAGGTTCTTCCACTCGCTCACGTCCCGGATGGACTCGATGGCCCCGACGACCTCACCCCCCGAGTCATAGAGGGGGGAGGAGAGGAACCAGAGGTGGGCGCCCTTCCCCTCGTTAAAATGAGGGATAAATATCTCCGAGATGAGGGTATCCCCTTCTCGCCTGATGTACGGGTACTTTGCCTCGGTACCCGGGTCGTCCGCGAGGACGAGGTCGATGAGGATGGGGCGGCGCTCGCGATAGAAGGGGATAGCATATTCGTAGCCTCCTTTCCCGAGGATCTCGGTCGCGGCAATCCCCGTCATCTTCTCCATTGCCCGGTTCCACGCGATCACGGTCCCCCGAAGGTCGATCGCAAACGTAGCGTCCGGGAGAAAGTTGAGGATATCTGCCTCCCGGCGTTCCATGTCGCGGATACTTGCCTCGATTCTCTTCTGGTGGGCGACCTTCTCAACGATGTGGCCGAGTTCGGCAAACTGGGAGGCAGGGTCTCCCCCCTTCTGGAGGTAGAAGTCGGCACCCTCGTTCAAGGCCTGGATGACGACGTCTTCCCTCCCCTTCCCGGTGAAGATGATGAAAGGCGTGTCATCACCCCGCCTCCTGAGGACCTTGAGGAACTCGATCCCGTCCATGACCGGCATCTGGTAATCTGATACGATCGCATCGTACGGAGGATTTGACTGCACCTTTTCCAGGGCCTCGCCTGCAGACGTAGCCGTATCAACTGTGAATTTCTTCTTCTTCTCGAGGTACAGCCGGACCACCTCGAGCAGTGCGGGCTCGTCGTCGACGTACAGGATGCGGTAATTGGTTGTCATCGACCCAGGGCTCTTTTTGTCTCCTGGAACAGGAGGGATGCGTAGTGATAGGATCCACACTGGAAATAAACCTCACCCCTGGTGGGGAGGCGGTACGACATGGACGCAGGCATTCCTTCGGGAAGGGTATAATTGCCGTTTGGGGATCGTTTTGCTCATCTCCCGGAACCATCCCGGGCAAGCCTGCCGTCTCGGACAATTCGACCGGCCGGTCCCTGGATAAAACATGCAATGTCCCCAAGAGGCATGGCGATCCGGGAGCATCCCGGGGGAAAAGATGGGTTTTTCCAAGTCTCCTCCGCGGCACTTCAGGCTTTGCCAAAATATTTCTTGACGTTCTCCCTGAACAGGTACCAGAGGATCACGATAGAGATGACAATCCCGAGCAGTGCACCGGCCCCAGTCCGGAAGAGGTTGACGATACCCATGAGGAGACTGATGATGGTAACAATGACCCCCACTGTCCAGACCCAACCCCATCGCTTGAAGCAGCCGATTCCAAGAACGATCTCGATTATCCCGATGACGAGGAGGGCAACCCCCAGCCCAAGTCCGATGATACCACCGATTG
>JAPXNX010000044.1:0-9134 GCA_033811795.1 Methanolinea sp.
AGGGGAGAATTATCGAAGAGGAGGCAGGATTCGTTCACGTGGTCATAGACGACCCCGCAGGTGCAGAGCATGAACCTGGCTGGAGGCCCGTCCTCCCCGGCACGGACGAGCCCTCCCGAGAGGGAGGTGACCGCGTCGTAGGAGACGTACCCGACGAGCCCGCCCGTAAAACCGGTCCCATTATCCCCTGTGCACCGGATCTGCCTGCAGATCGCTTTCAACTGCATGACCGGGTTGTCGCTCCGGGGGATCGACAGCCGGTCGATGATGGCGGGATCACCCGAGCACGTGACCTCCCTCCCGAGAGAGATGATGACAGGAGGTTCGAGGCCGATAATGGACCGGACTGCCCTCTTTGGGATCCCCTCGACAGACTCGAGGATGCACCCGCATCCCTTCCCGATAGCAGAGAATAGCGTGAACGGGTCTGCTGCCGGGGGCGGTATTTTTTGCGTTTCCAGATGAAACGCACACTTTTTCAGGTCGTGGGCATTTCGCTTTGACCTTTTGTAGCTATCGGGATATGCCGCCGTGCTGGCGGCGGTCCCCAGTCCACCGGCATCACCTGGTGGTTCCGCTTCTCCTGTATCATGATTATTTATGTACACTTATGCTTATATTAATACTTTAGTGTCTTATAAATGACAGAAACTTGGGAGAGAACTCTGTGAATATTATTAAAGGTGCACAATCGGGTGGCTGGTATTGCTCGCGGAATAGAACCACCACGGAAACCTCAACCCGGCAGGCTCCTTTCCACCCTGACCCGGCGGGCGACTCTGTAACCCGTTACGACCTGGATGGAGCCCCCGAACTCCCCGTCGAGTTCTGCATCTCCCGTGTCGATGAAGAGGTGAGGGGTCTCGGAAATTTTGTGCGGTGTCGCGACAACGATGATATTCTCCTTCCCGAGGGCCCTGATAACGCGTGGCGTCACCTGCTGGGTCCCCCTCCCGAGGATCGCCCCCTGGGCCCCAATGATGCTCACGACGAGCCTTGCCCGGGGATTATCGGCAAGGAGTGTGCAGATGCCCCGCTCGTCGAGGTCTGATGAAACAAGTGCACCTGCTTTCACGGCGTCGAAGCCAAGGAGAGTTTTAGGGATGCCCAGCTCTCCTGCAATGGCAGCGGTGGTCATTCCAGGGCCGAGGATGTAGAGGATGTCAGGGGTCCCTTCGATTACCTCCCGCAGGAACCTGGCGATCTCCCCCTTTGCCCTCTCTTCATCGGGGTCTTCGTAGACCTGCTTTGTCGTCTGCAACAGGCCGGGCCTGTAGGGTGACCGCGCGATACCGAAGAGCCGGGTGGCAAGCTCCCCGCGGCGATATGACTCCTCGTCGACATCGACGACCTCCGCATCCCGGATATGGATCTCCCGCCTTTCTCCAATTCCACCCTGGAGTATCTTTGCCGCAGCTTCCGGCGTGATTGCGAATACCGATGAGTACATCTTCACACCTGCAGGAATACCAAGGATGGGGATGCGGTCTCCCACGACCGAGTAGATGTCGCGGGCAGTCCCGTCACCGCCGCAGAAGAGGACAAGGTCCACCCCCCTCCCCGCAAAGACCTGGCAGGCAGCAACCGTGTCCGTGGCATCCGTCCTCTCGTTCGGGACGGCGTAGACGACCTCGTAATCATCGATCCCGGCACTGGCCAGGGATTCCTCTCCCATCTGTCCGCTGCATGCGAGAAAATGGATGGGAAGCCCCGCAAGGAGGCGTGCAGTTTCTCCTGCCCGCTGGGATGCACGGGGCACTGCACCGCGGGAGACTGCCTCGTCAACGAGCCCATCGGTTCCCTTAAGCCCGACTGCCCCTCCCATGCCGGCAACAGGATTTACAACGAAACCGATTCGAAACATGGGTTTTCTCCGGGAAAAATAGGAAGAGACTATCCTGTTGCCAAGATGCTTTTTCCACTTTTTCAGGCCTCGGGGACCTTGGGAAGCCGGGAGAGGGCTTCCCTGATTAGCTGGTCAGGGTATTCGTAGTCCACCAGCTGTCCTGCATAGTACGCATCGTATGCGGACATATCGAAGTTCCCGTGGCCTGAACAGTTGAAGAGGATCGTCTTCTTCTCACCGTTTTTCTTGCACGCGAGCGCCACGTCGATCGTGGCCTTCACCGCATGAGATGTCTCAGGTGCAACAATGATCCCCTCCGTGCGGGCGAATGTCTGGGCCGCATCAAAGACCTCGTTCTGGTGGTACGAGACTGCCCTCATCACGCCATCGTGCACCAGGCGTGAGACGATGGGTGAATCCCCGTGGTAACGGAGACCGCCCGCGTGGATGGAGGGGGGGACAAAGTCATGACCGAGCGTGAACATCTTGAGGAGGGGGGTGAGGCCTGCCACATCCCCGAAGTCATAGGTGTAGAGCCCCTTTGTTAGCGTCGGGCACGATGCCGGTTCCACGGCGATGAGATCAAGATCCTTCCTCGTCCCCTTCAGCTTGTCCCTGGCAAAGGGGAAGGAAATTCCCGCAAAATTCGTTCCACCACCCACGCATCCTATCACCACATCCGGGTATTCGTCTACGGAGGCGAGCTGTTCCCTGCATTCCTGGCCGACCACCGTCTGGTGGAGGCAGACGTGGTTCAGGACTGACCCGAGGGAGTAGTTGGTGTTGGAATGGGTTGCCGCATCCTCGACAGCCTCGGAGATTGCGATGCCCAGGCTCCCTGTTGTCTCCGGATCCTTTTCGAGCACTGCCTGCCCTGCCTTCGTCTTCGTGCTGGGGCTCGGGATGCACTCGGCTCCCCAGGCCTGCATCATGGACTTTCGATAGGGTTTCTGGGCATAACTGGAGCGGACCATGTAAATTGTGCACGAGAGACCGAAGAGCTGGGTTGCGAATGCGAGTGCCGACCCCCACTGGCCTGCACCGGTCTCGGTCGCGATCCGCTCTATCCCCTCCTTCATGTTGTAGTATGCCTGGGCAACCGCAGTATTTGGCTTGTGGCTCCCTGGAGGACTCACACCCTCCCATTTGTAGTAGATGTGCGCCGGTGTCCCGAGGTGCTTTTCCAGGCGGTGGGCGCGGAAGAGGGGTGCTGGCCTCCAGAGGAGGAGGATGTCCTGCACCTCCCGGGGGATCTCGATGAACCTTTGATCGCTCATCTCCTGCCGGATGAGTTCCATCGGGAAGATGTGCTTGAGGTCGTCCGGGACGAGCGGTTTTCCGGTTGCCGGGTGACGCGGGGGATCGAGGGGCGAAGGGAGGTCCGGCTGGATGTTGTACCACTGCCGTGGCATCTGATCTTCGTCAAGGAGGATCTTTGTCTTCATGATGAGTACTCTGTTTTGTATAAATATATACATTATTGGACGTTAACGTATAGCATTGGACTACAGGATACAGGATCTTCAAGGGAGATATTCATAAAACTCACATGATAACTTTCGTTCACAGGCCCCCTCCCTGGGAAAATCGCGAATGCGATTTTCATGCCAAATAAACCTCACGAATTACCCTGTCTCCCCCGGTCACAGCTACGCCGGACGAATCGCAGGTTCGTATCTCCTATGCTGAGGAAAAACCCTTTTCTCGTACTCCTCCGATAATTACCACCTGCATCGGCAGAGTGCCAAGTTCATTTCATGCTCTGCACGTGGAAACGAATGCCCCGAGAAACCAGAGATTTTCACACCAAGACCTATCCGGCTCCTGTCAATGACCAGTGGGACTTTCTCCTCTCCACCATGTGGAACCAGATGATCCACCTCGTGATCATGGTCGACGGGAGACTGGACGAAGAAAGACTTATTTCTGCAATGCATTCAACCCTTGAGACTGAGCCCTTGCTGCGCTGCCGGTTTATCGATTCTCCTGTCCCATACTGGGAGGAGCTCCCCGCACTTCCCCCGGACACATTCTTCTCCGTGGTTAATGCGGAAAATGTGAATACCGCCCTCCGACATGCCCTTTTCCACCGTATCGACCCTTGTTCGGGGCCGCAGGCGCGGCTCACCCTTATCCGCGGCCGGGAAGACACCCTCGTCCTCTCCGTGAACCACGCGGCATCCGATGCCTGTGGAGTGAAGGGGACTGCAGCCCTCATCGCCCGCGCCTACCGGGGGTCGGCACCGGGCACCGCTCCAGATCTCCCACCCTCCTTTGCCTTTGACCGCTCGTATGCACCCGTCCTCTCGGCATTTACCCAGCAGGAAAAAGAGATCGCACGTGAGGCGTGCGGAGAGTCGCCGGCGGAATGGGGGATCCCCTGCACTGCCGGGACCTCCCGGTCTCCCTGCTACCTCTGGAGAAGGATCGACCGTGGCCTGTTCGGGAGGGTTCGTTCTTTCTCCCGGTCGGAGAGAATGACGATAAACGACCTCCTCCTCTCTGCATTCTTCCAGGGCGTCTGCCGAGAGATCCCCCACAGGGAGGGAATGTCTTACCCTGTACTCACCTCAATCGACCTGCGCCGACTCGTGCCCGGCGTACCGACGCCCGCAGTTGCAAACCTCTCGGTTGCATTCGAGGTCCGGCTCCCTGCAGACAGCAATCTTCCGCCATACGCCCATGCACGTGAGACCCACCATGCAATGGAGGAGAGAAAACGGCTCCTCGCGGGTATCGGCGTCGCGGTCCGGATGCAGGAGAAGTTCGAATGTGGGTTTTCCAGCGTCCGGCAATCCCTCGAAGAGCTTGCCAGGATGAGCAAATCAGAGGGTTATCCCAGGAACCCGTTCTTCTCCAATACCGGTATCATCCCCGTGGAATGCACGGACTTCGGGGATATGAAAGCACGCTGCGCTTTCTTGGTACCCCCGCTGGATCTTTCCCCGGGATTTTCCGTTGCTGCAAGTACCTTCGAAGAAACGCTCACCCTTGTCTCCAGCTTTTACGAGGACAGCATTCCTCCATTCGTGGTCAGGAGAATTCTCTGCAGCATAGAAAGGACGCTCTTCGATATCGTCAGGTGACAGCTGCCCGAAGTAGACCTATCCTGCAATTCCCGCCCAGCACCATTCACCGGTCAAAGAAAGACCAGCCGGGCACTCCTATCTTCCGTCTCGTAGAGGGCGAGACTTGGATTTCCCGTCAGGTAGCCGCAGACTTCTCCCGGGTTGATGCAAAGGGTGCTTCCAGCGTGGGTAATCGAGCTTTGGTGCGTGTGCCCGTGCACCACGAGGTCGTACATCCCACATTCCATGCACTCCGAGAGCCTCTCCCTGTCATGGCCGTGCAGGAGTGCAATTTTCTGGCCGTCACATCCAAGTTCCGCAAAATAACCCCTGATCTCGATGTTTCCCTGCTCCAGGCACCGGGTCAGGAGAAGGGGGCAGTCACCATCGTTGTTACCGAACACTCCCACGACGGGCACCCCGGCCTTTGCAATTTCCGGGATGACGAACGGGGCGATGTAATCGCCTGCATGCAGGACAATCCCAGCCTCTTCGTGGGCAAGCACCTCCACCGCCTTCCTGATATAGGGGATATGGTCGTGCGTGTCCCCAAAGATCCCGATTATCATATCTCTCCTCCCTTGATACCAGACTGGAACTTGCAGTTCATAAAAGGAAGCCTTATTTTTCCAGGCAGGGAACCCAAGGGATATGACCAGGAACGGGGAGGAGAAGGATCTGGTCTGCGGGCTCGAGAGGGCAATCGAGGGAGATGACCGCGCATCCAGGCAGAAACTTCTCTCGCGGCTCGTCGTTTTTCTCTCTTCAACCGATAATGCCGCCCCGGCCTTCGTCTCCCAGGGGGGTATCCCCCTCCTCCTTGTTGCCGTCCGCGATGCGGACGAAAAGATCCGTATCCCTGCCCTGCATGCACTCACGTGTCTGGCAAAGGCCGGATATGGACACGAAATCCTCCTTGCCGGAGGCGAGTCTGCTCTCCCCGGGTTGTTTTCCGACCCCTATGCCCAGGTGAGACAGATGGCAGCCAGGTTGAGGGGTTTGCTCCAACAGGGCTGAAATCGGGACGGGGTGGCCCCGGGTGGGCCACTTATTCCGGAACTGACCGAGACTCGCGGGAAAAGGCCAACAATAATATGGGTAAAGCCTCGATCCTTGCTTCATGCAGATGAGGATTGGAGGCAGGGACGTGGCCGGCGCCGACGACAGGTGGATGGCAGTGCTCAACCCGGCTACCGGCGATGTGGTCGACCACGTCCCTGAAGGGACAGTATACGAGGTCGATGATGCTGTCAGGGCAGCTGATGCTGCCTTTCCCCGGTGGGCCTCCCGGACGGCGCGCGAGAGGGGTTCGGTACTCCTCCGGGGTGCATCACTCGTGCGGGAACGGCACCGGGACATCTCCCGCATCCTGACGATGGAACAGGGAAAACCCCTCAAAGAATCCATCGACGAAGTCCGGGGCTTTGCCAATGTCCTTGAATATTTCGCAGGAATTGCAGGCGCTTTTTCCGGGGAATACATCACGCTCGGTACAGCGGGCGATGCAATAGTCACCCGCGAACCCCTGGGGGTCTGCGGGGCGATCATCCCGTGGAACATGCCCGCCCTCCTGATGTCATGGAAGATCGCCCCTGCCCTCCTTGCTGGAAACACGGTTGTCCTCAAGCCGGCTTCGAGAACCCCCCTTGCTGTCTCCATCCTGGCCTGCACCCTCGAAGAGGCGGGGCTCCCTCCAGGTGTCCTCAACGTCGTGACCGGGAAGGGGGATGTCGTGGGAGAGGCCATCGTGCGCCACCCCGGGATCCGGAAGGTCTCATTTACAGGCAATGTCGAGACAGGTCTCCGCGTGCGGGAGCTTGCCGCAGGCTCGCTCAAGGAGATCACCCTCGAGCTCGGGGGGTCTGACCCGATGATCGTCTGGAAGGATGCAGATATCGACAGTGCTGTCGCGGGAGCCGTCCGGGGGAGGTTCTACAATGCCGGGCAGACCTGCACCGCCGTCAAGCGCCTCTTTGTCCACGAGGCAATCGGTACCGAGTTCCTGAGCAAGCTTCACGCGGCAGTAGAAGCACTTTCCGTGGGAAACGGCCTCGACGAGGGGATCGAAATGGGTCCCCTCTGCGGCACCACGCAGCGCGACGAGATCAAAAGGATCATGGATGACTTCAAGCGGAAAGGGGAGGGCATCATCGTGACAGGGGGAGAACCACTCCGCGGCCCCTCCTTCGACAGGGGCTCTTTCTATGCACCGACGGTCGTCACCGACGTGCACCCCGAATCAGCGCTCCTGAAAAAGGAGGTCTTTGGCCCTGTACTTCCCGTCATGCGCGTGCATGACCTGGATATTGCCATCGAGCACGCGAACGAGACCATGTACGGACTCGGT
The DNA here is from genome assembly GCA_033811795.1 of Methanolinea sp. Lineage (GTDB taxonomy): Archaea > Halobacteriota > Methanomicrobia > Methanomicrobiales > Methanospirillaceae > Methanolinea_A. Next base: position 7,262 of record JAPXNX010000044.1, read on the forward strand.
GCTTCCATCTGGACACGGGACATCTCTGTCGCTCGCGAGGTCTTTTCACGGGTTCAGGCCGGGGTGGTATGGGTGAACCGCCACCTCACTCTCCCCCCCGAGATACCATTCGGGGGTGTCAAGTCCTCGGGAGTGGGCCGGGAGAACGGGTCACAGGCCCTCCTCTCCTACACGAGGACAAAGTCCCTCTACGTGGGACGATGAAGGGGAGGTGAATTACCAGTACATGCCAGTAGTGGCCGTCAGTCCAGGCAGCAGCAAAAGGTTAGGAGGAGTGTTGTCCATTTGACAGTCACTCGTGCCTAAGTGCCTCTATCGGGTTGAGGTTCGACGCCTTCCAGGCTGGGTATATCCCGGAGAGGAGACTTGTCCCGATTCCGAATGCCATGCCGTAAAGGACGTAAGCCATGCTCGATGGGACGAAGAAGTATTCCAATGTCCCGAGCATCAGGAGGCTGATTGCATAACCACCGAACAGGCTCAGGACACCCCCGACGAGGCTCCCGATGAGCCCCAGGATCAGGGCCTCGAAAAGGAACATGGCCAGTACCTCCTTCCGGAGTGTCCCGATGCTCCTCAATACCCCTATCTCCCTGATCCGCTCGGTAACCGACATCATCATGATGTTGAGGATGCTCACACCGGCCACGACCAGTGATATCCCGCCAATTACAGTGGTGAACGTTGATATCTGTCCGAACGTGTCCAGTATCGTCTCGAGGATTGCCTTCGTGTCGATGACATTGACGACTGTTTCGCGGCGGTTCAACTGCTTCTCGATAACCTCCTTGACCGCCTCGATCCGGGAGAGGTCTCCGACTTTCACGATGGCCATGTCATAGCCGTCCTGATCGTATGCCTGCTTGTACCAACTCTCATCGACGACGATGCCGTAGTCGGGATTGATGTCAAAACCCATCCCCCTCTCCTTCAATATCCCGACCACCCGGAGCGTGCCCTTGTCCCGGATGGTGATGCGTGATCCGACCCGGAGATCGTTTTCCTTTGCGAACCGTGCACCTGCCATTGCCCCGGAGCTACCCCTGAGATACGAGCCCTCCTCCACCTCGAGCAGTACCGGGATGTCATCGGGGCGCAAGCCGTAGACCACGCCGAAAGTGTCCTCAGTTCCCACCTCCATCCGTGCACTGCCTGAATAGACCGGTATGGTAATGTCAGGGGCAACGGCCCTCCTGACCTGTTCCAGCTGCCGCTCGGTGATGCGTTCACTGCTCGAAGATGCGGAGACTGGGGCACCTCCGACGTGGGGGGTCACGATGACGCTGTCGCCCACGGTGGACAGGTTGTCTGATATTGCCAGGACGAGGCTGTTTCCCAGGATGCCCATCGATACGATTGCCGTCACCCCTATGACGATCCCGATGATGGCAAGGAGAGAGCGGAGCCAGTGGAGCCTCACGTTCCTCTTTGCAAATTCAAAAAACAGGGTTACCTGCATGGACCACATCTCACCTGCCCAGGTTCTGCGCATCGTAGAGCCGGCGATACGTTTCCTCTCCACGGCAGCCCATCATGAGACCCTCCCGTCCACGATCCGGACAGCCCGGTGGGCATACCGGGCAATATTCGGGTCATGCGTCACCATGATGATGGTCTTCCTATGCATCTCGTTTAGTTCCTTCAGGAGATCCATGATTGCCGAGCCTGTCTTCGTATCGAGGTTCCCCGTGGGTTCGTCTGCAAGCAGGATATCAGGATCATTGACGAGAGCCCGGGCAATTGCCACGCGCTGCTGCTGGCCCCCCGAGAGCTCTGCAGGTTTATGCATAAAGAGGGACGGGTCGAGGTCCATTGCCCTGAGGACCTCGATGCAGTGCTCGGTGCAGTCTTGGTTTCCCGTCTTGAGGATGAG
>JAPXNX010000045.1:0-9021 GCA_033811795.1 Methanolinea sp.
CCCAGGAGGTCTTCTCCTTCGATAGGGACTTCAAGCTGCAGATGGACGCGAAGAGATGCGTCCTCTGTGGGAGGTGCATCGAGATCTGCCCGCACCGTGCCCTGTCGCAGAAGGGGGAACTCTGATAGTCCTCTCGTGCATAACAATGCCGCGTCTCTGCCGTGCAGGGAGGACGGCCCCGCCCGGCTCTCCCTGCGACGCGGTTGATCTCTCCAGTCAGCCCTTCACTGCTATGTGGGACCTCCCGCCTTGAACATCCCGCTGCGGCCGACCCAGCTCTTTCGATAGAAGTCGTAGGCCTTCCAGAGAGCGCCCCTGCGGATGACTGCGAGGCGTAGAGCGCGTGGCAGCCTGTCACCGGGAGATGCGCCGTCTCCAGGGTCGATCCCGCAACCGAAGTCCTTCGCCAGGGAAAGGACCTGCTGTCCCTTCTCTTTCGGGAGGTTGACCGCGACCGAGACGTGGAGGATACGCTGCGACGGCGGGATATCGATCCGGTTGCATGTCCTGAAGTAGGGAGAAATGGCACGGTTGACGGCCTGTGCGCACGCGGCGAGCTCCCTGTCCTCCCGGAGGAGGAACGAGACGGCAAGCCCCCTGTCCCCCTCGAAGACGTGGAGGTCTCCGGGGTGCACGCCCCCGGGGGCGGAAAGCGGCCGGAGAGCCCGGTCGAGGAGGAAAACTGGGTCCACTCCGGGCGCGAGCGAGAAAGGGCCGCAGAGCGTGACGTGGGGAAAATAACGTTCCCTGCGGGAGAGACCTATCTCTCGCGCCACCTGGTCCTGCATCTGTATAAGGGCAGGCCAGTGGACGCAGAGGACGACGATATACGTGGGATGACGGGGCTCCGTCACGCGGAACCGGCGGTGGCCCGCGTCCATCCTGGGTCGCATCTCTCTCCCCAAGGACTTGATCGCAGGCAAGAATAACCTGTTCGGAATACTGCCCGGAGAGACACTTGCGGTTTTTTCTCTTGCAGGGACAATACCAGACTTGTGATACGCCGCCGGTTCCAATTCAGGGAGACCATCGCCACGATCCTCGCTGACCGGGAGGAGCACGCGGAGGCAGCCCGGCGCGGGCTGATGAGATCCCGCCAGGAGCTCGAACGGTACATTGCAGGTGATCCTTTCTTCGCGATGACCCTGGAACCGTACGCTGTGGAGACGGGAGCAGTCACCGTGGACAGGATGTCGGCGGCAGGGGTGTCGGCAGGCGTCGGCCCGATGGCAGCCGTGGCCGGGGCGATCGCATGGGCCGGAGTCGAAGAGATGGTCCGCGAGGGGGCCAGCCTGGCAGTCATCGACAACGGCGGGGACATCGCCCTCGTGTCGGACAGGCCGCTTTCCGTCGGCATCCATGCAGGGGCGTCCCACTACAGCGACAGCCTCGCTTTCCAAGTGCCGCCGCAGCGGGAGGTGCTCGGGATATGCACGTCCTCTGCAACGGTTGGCCCCTCGATATCGCTTGGGACGGCAGATGCTGTCTCTGTCCTCTCCCACGACCCCAGCCTCGCCGATGCCTGGGCCACGGCGATCTGCAACTCGGTCTCGCGGCACGACCAGGGTGTGCTCGGGCGCGTCCCCTGGGATCGCGTCGAAGGCGTCCTCGTGATCGAGGGGGACTGGGTGTTCGAGGCGGGAGATCTCCCGCCCATTGTCAGCGCCCGTGTCGACCGGGACCTCGTGACCGGGGGCCCGTGGTAAGGGGGGTCCCGATGGCGCCGCTGATCCTCGTTGTGGACGATAACCCTGCGATAACGAACATCCTGAAGATGATCCTCGAGATGGAGGGGTATATAGTCCACACTGCTGGTAGCGGCGAGGAGTGCCTCGCACAGGTCTCCCGTGAAAGGCCAGGCCTCATCCTCCTCGACATAGTCATGTCTCCTATGGACGGGTGGACCGTCGTGGAGCGGATCCGGATTGACAGTGAGAACGACGCGATACCGATCCTGATGGTTACGGCGAAGCCACCCACCCGGGAGGAGGCAGAGAAGTACTCTGCCTTCGTGGATGGATACATCATGAAACCCTTCGACCTGGCGGTCCTGAAGAGAACAATCGGGGATATCCTGTCGGAAAGGGCGAAGATGGAAAAGATGCTGGGGAAGACCCCGGAAAAGGAAGATTCCCGCAGGTTCCTCGAAGAGTACTGCCGCCTTGCGCGCATTGTCCGTGCGCAGGAAGCGTTCTCCTCCCTCCTTGCACAGCAGGGAATGGGGAGGGATGAAGCACCCACTCCCGAGGCCGTGCGCCTCCAGGAACTGAAAGGTATCATCCAGCAGGTCGCCGGCATCAGTGAAACGGGGGAATAGGGTTGTCTCTTTTTCCATGCACGTAAATGGGATGACGCCTCCCGGTGCGGGGAGCATAGTGATGGCCGGTCTCCCCGTGAAGGAAAAAGCGTCAGCCCCGGTGGACCTGCGATATCTCCCGGCGTTCCTAGGACGACTCATCGATGAAACTGAGCGCCCTTTCATGCGCGTCCTTGCCGCGGAAACTGGCAAGGACACTCTCGTCGTCGCAGACTGACAGGACAGGCTGGCCGTCCTCCACGCGGAAGACGACCCAGAAGAGGTCTTCTTCGTCGAGCAGCACCCCGTGCGCGAGCGCGGATGCGGGCTGGAGAACGAGCCTCTCCCTCTCGAGATCGCCTGGGTCTCTCCGGAAGAAGTAGTAGTACACCTGGAAGGCATTCAGGAAGTCCGAGACGAGGAGTTGCTGGCGAACGGCCGGGTCCAGCAGGTCGAGCTCCCTCGCGAGGGCGTCATCGTCCTCATCTGCCCTCTCGAGAAGAGCGTCTGCGATGCCTGCAAGCTCACCCTGGGACAGGGCGCACCCATCGTCCTGCATGATCGTTCATTGGTTTTTCGGGCTGCATATACATTGGTGCAGGAAAAGCGGGAAGAGGAACTTCGAACAAGCGGACGGGAAGGGGGAATCACGAGAATTATCATTTGCCGAGATGTACACTATGCACCAGCAGGCCATGAAGGAAGAAGATCTGGACTGGGAGGTCTACCACCTCATCGTGGCAGACCCGACGCGCGATGCAGGGTTCCTCGCCGCATACCTGCACTGTTCTCCCGACGATATCCTGGAATCGCTTGGAAGGCTCGAAAGAGCGCTCCTCATCGAGCGGGAAGAGGGGGGAAGAGTCCATATCCTCTCTGTCCAGGAGATCCTCCTCCGCTGCCAGGCCCGCTACAGCAGGGATTTCCCGTTCGTCATCGAGGGGGGCGTGATCAAAGCGAAGGACGACCGGGAGCCCGGCAAATGACGGAGGTCTGCGTGCTCCGGCTCGGGCACCGGCCCGAGCGGGACCAGAGGGTGACAACGCACGTGGGGCTGGCCGCCCGCGCTCTCGGGGCCCGGGGGATGTACCTCGCGGGCCACGACGCAGGCATCGTTGCAGGCATCAGGGACGTCGTCGAGCGCTGGGGCGGCGATTTTTTCATCGAGGACGGCATCTCCTGGAAGAAGTGCATTAGGGAATGGAAAGGGTCGGGCGGCATCGTGGTCCACCTGACAATGTACGGCGAGCCGGTCCGGGAGCGCGAGGCGGAACTCCGCGGGAAGGGGCGGATACTCGTCGTAGTAGGGGCGGAGAAGGTCCCGGGAGAGGTCTACACCCTTGCCGATTACAACATCGCCATCACGAACCAGCCCCACTCGGAAGTCGCAGGGCTCGCTGTCTTCCTCGACCGCCTTTTCCAGGGAGAGGAACTCGGCGGGGAGTTCCCAGGCGGACGGATACGTATCGTCCCCTCACCGAGAGGGAAACGGTGCGAGGAGATATGACCACCTCTGTCCTGGTGATGGGTTTTTCTACGCGGCATGTGGCGAAGTCAGCGCACGAGGCCGGGTATACCGTCTATGCCGTCGACCATTTCTGCGACCAGGATCTCTCCTGGTATACCCGGGACAGGATCCGGTTCGAGGATCTCGTCGACCTGCCGTCCGCCGTAGAAGAGATGTGCAGCAGGCACCGGATCGACTGGGCTGTCCCGACATCGGGTGCAGAGGCCCTCCCGCACGGGTTGCCGGTGCTCGGGACGCCTCCCGACGTGGCAGCTGGTTTTCTCGACAAGGGAAAGACCCAGGAGTTCTTCGAATCTCTCGGTGTTCCTGCCCCGAAGGTGATGCAGGCAGGGCAGTACCCTGCCATGATCAAGCCGCGTTTTGGCTCTGGCGGCTGGAGGAACAGGGTCGTCTCGTCCCCGGCAGAGGAGACCTCGTGGCGCGACGAGTTCGAGGGGGTCGAGTCGATATCCCAGGAGGTCGTCGTCGGCATACCGGCATCGGTCTCCTGCCTCGCTGACGGGAAGGGAAAGGCACGGGCGATCGCAGCGAACCGGCAGGTCCTCCGCGGTGAGGGGAGATCCGCCTATGGGTTCTGCGGTTCGCAGACGCCCTTCGACCACCCCCTCGCGCCCCGGATGATGGCGTACGCAGAAAAGGTCGCTGCATCCTCCGGCTGCCAGGGATCGCTGGGCATTGACTTCGTCGTTGGAAAAGAGCCCTGTACAATCGAGGTGAACCCGAGGTTCCAGGCAACCCTCGACACCGTGGAGAGAGCACTCGCGATGAACCTCTTTTCAGCCCACGCACGGGCATGCCAGGGTGTCCTCCCGGAGCGGGTGCCCGACCCCGCATGTGTCTCTATCCGGCAGATCCTCTTTGCCGAGAAGGACTGCACCGTCCGCGGCGACCTGTCAAGCCTCTTTCCCGCTGTCTCCGATATACCCTGGCCAGGCACCTCTTTTGAGGAGGGCAGGGCAGTGGTCAGCGTCTATGGTTGGGGACCGACCCGAGAGAGTGCCATGGAGCTCCTGGATACACATATCAGGAGAGTCAGACAATACGTACGATGAAAGCCCTATGGAAGAGATTCTCGTTAATCCGGCGATACACACCTACCTGAACAGGCTGGTCGGGGAGGAGGGGATCTCCCTCATCACGAGTTTTCCCGGAGATGGGGAGTACTCCGATGAAGAACTTGCAGAAAAGACCGGTATTAACCTCAATTCCGTCAGGCACACGCTCTACACGCTTTATGAGAAACGGCTCGCGGAATACCGCCGCATAAAGAACAACGAGACGGGGTGGCTCACCTACCTCTGGCAGTTGCGGATTGACCGGATATACGATGTGATTGCAGAGGACCTGGCGCAGGTGCTCGAAAAACTCGAGGCGCGTGAGAGGTTCGAGGAGGAGAACGATTTCTACATCTGCAAGTCCTGCAGCGATATCTACACCTTCAACAGGGCCATGGACTCGGAGTTCCAGTGCCCCACCTGTGACAGCCCCCTCGAACACTTCGATAACGAGATACTCCTCAATGCCCTGAAGGAGAGGATACAGGCGATCAGAGAGTCACTAGGCTATGCCTGACCGGCGCGAGAGGTGGCGCATTCTCCTGGAGGAAGCAGGGTGCAGCCGGGGAGTTATCAGGCACTGCGATACCGTCTGTGACTTAGCTCTCCAGTTTTTCGTGCCGGGCATCATGGACCGGGAAATCCTCGCCGCCGGCGCGATGCTCCACGATATCGGGAGGGGCAGCACCCACGGACTGTCCCATGCGCAGGTTGGTGCCGCTTACTGCAGGAAGATGGGGCTCCCGGAAGAGGTCGTGCGGGTCATCGAGTGTCACATCGGGGCGGGCCTGACGGCAGACGAGTGCACACTCATCCGCCTCCTGCCGATAAATTGCATCCCCGTCACCCCGGAAGAAAAGGCGGTCGCGAATGCCGACAACCTCGTGGTGGGAACGCATGTCATCGGCATCGACGAGAGGTTGATGCGGGTCCAGTACCTTCCCCGGCGGGTGAGGAAGCGCCATTACCGCCTGTGGCTCGAGATGGAGGTCTTCCGGGACTGTGCATCGTTCTTTGGATCTGCCGGTACAGGATGATTGGGGATCTATTGGTACAAGCTGTTTCCTTACCCAGTCAGGGTAGTAAGGAGAAGAGGAACTGGCGTGTACTCCTTCTTTTTCAGGTCAGAGGACGATGTTCCTGACCTGGGGCAGGTGGCGGACCGTCTCTATCACGAATGGCGGGAAATCGCCCTCTATGATTATCACGAGTTTGGGGTCCTCGGAAAGGTGGGGGTCCGTGACGTAGATCTGCCTGATGGAGAGCCCGGCTTCAGAGACGATCCTCACCGTATTGCTGACGATACCCTTCTCGGTAGCATTCCGGGGATAGATCGTCATCACCGAGAGCCCCAGGTGATCTGCCACCCCTGATAGGTCCGGGGTAACCCTCATGTGCGAGAAAATGGTACGGTGAAGGGGGAGCGAGAGGATCCTCTGGGCGGTCGTGTCCACCACCCTCCTGTCCGTATGGATTGCCTTTGCCACCTGCGTTGACGGGATTTCAAGACCGTTGCAGGTGATACGGCCCCTTTCGTTGACAGAGAAACCGTTTTCGAGGAGGAATTTTGCAACTTTTGCCTGGGAGGGGGAATCGGAAAATTCCCGGATGATCTCCGACCACATACAGAGGAGTACAGTGGCGAAGAATAAATAGACATCATTGATCGTTTCGGTACATCGATGTGCCCGGGGTGGAAGCACGGGGCCCACTCCCCCTCCCACATGTAACTGTGCCCTGAAAAGGTGCAGTTCCTATCATGGAGGGCAGGATAGGATAAACTTATTTTGCAGACGCATCCATCTATTATGGCACGAGCGAGGGTTGCCGAGCCAGGTCAAAGGCGCCAGCTTGAGGGGCTGGTCTCGAAGGAGTTCTTGGGTTCAAATCCCATCCCTCGCACTCTGTCCTTTTCTTATGGAATCTTGTACATCCATCAACGAAATTTTTCATCCCATTTAAGAAGAGTACCAGTTCCGGGCAATAGATAAAACGTGTTCTAAGACCGGCTAGGACTTCACAAACAGCTAAAAGGATTTAAATTATTGGTGCTCACAAATTTTCCGATCGTCGAAAAAGAAAACTAGAAAAACCACCGGGGGGCTCTTTTGCTTGTGGATGTGAGGGCTCCACACCTCACTCGTATCTTGATATCCTCTCAAAACGTCATGATGTAAGCATCTGGTCAAGCGGATGAAAATTTTAATCCTCCCGCCATTTGGTTCTTGGCAGGTGAACCAGTCACTTTTCATGTCAAGGTAAAGAGCCTCACCTCTTACGTTCGACAGCATGACGGTCATCAGCAGCTGCCCCGGCATTTTCCTGCACCGACTGGTCCCGCCAATGCACCAACCGGTGTATCATCAGGATGAAATTCGCCAGGTACCGTTCTTTTTGTTCGATCCTCCGGAGGAATACAGCCTCTTCGGAGAGGAACATCTCCTTGAGGTGATGGATATCCTCCTTCGGCGAGAAAAACACGTAGAGTGGGATTCCTGCCAGGATAACGAGGATGCCGGCAACGGCATCGATCAGTGAGGAGCTCACAATCAGGAAGAAGCAGATGAATATCCCTGCCAGGGGAACGACTCTATGGACTGTACCTATAGATCCTTCCTGGAGGACGATGCAGGCGAAACAGGTGAGGAGGAATGCGAAGGCCAGGTTGAAAACGGAGAAAGAGATGAGACCCGGGATCGAAGAGAAAAGGGAGAGCAGGAAGGCGATGAGACCCTGGATGAAGATTCCGGTGACTGGTGTCTGGTAGACCGGGTGAACCTTCGCAAAGATGCGGGGGAACAGGCCGTCAATGGCCATCGCATAGGAGAGCCGGCTCGTCCCGATCATCCCGGACTCGTTGGAACCGGAGACCGAGAAGAGTGCACCGATGGTCATGAGAAGGGCGCCTGCCGAGCCGATGAGAGTACTTCCCACGAGGACGAGGGGGGTCTTTGTCATTGCAAGGTCCTTCCAGTTCACCACGCCGTAGACAACGAAGTTCGTGGAGATGTAGAACGCCGTGACGATACCCATCCCGATGACGATCGCCCTGGGGATAACTCTCTCCGGGTTCTCGACCTCGCCGGCAGGAAGCGTTGCAAGTTCGAATCCAACGTATGCCCAGAAGATCAGGACAAGCGCCGTTCCTGTTGACTGCAGGCCCAGGGGAGCGAGTGGCGTGTAATTATCGATGAACAGGCCCGGGTTCCAGGTAAGGGTCATGAACCCGGCCGCGACGATGATGAAAAGAGGGACCAGCTTTACGAGGGTGAGCACATCGTTGACCAGGCCAGCAGCTTTCACCCCGGCGATGTTGACTGCAGTCAGGGCGGACACGAACACACCCTTGACGAGCACCTCTTGCAACGGATCGAGAGGGAGAAGGTACTCGAGGTAGTTGACGAATGCGATAGCAAAGACCGGCAATGCGAGGATCTCGGCAATCCAGAGGCTCCAGCCGGCGAGAAATCCCCAGAAATCGTCGAATGCTGCAGAGACGTAGGCGAAGGGGCCACCCACCCGGGGGACGAGGGAACTGCACTCGGCAAAGACGAATGCAATCAGGGAAGCGAAAACTCCGGCAACCAGCCAGATCGCCAGGGAAAAAGGGCCGAGGAGCCCTGCCGTGATTGCAGACGCGATATAGATGTCAGCACCCACGATCGACCCGACGACGATGCTCGCGACATCGAACAACCCGAGGAGTCTCCGGGCCGCCATTGTCTGACCTTTTCCCGCATCAGCCGATAAACATGCTGCCCGGTGAGAGAATTCGCATGCCTTGTTCTGTAGACCGGTTCGGGAAGAGAGGTGGGGGAAAGATTATCGACGGTCGCATGCAGCAACCGGAGTAGTGTGTTAATTCCAGTTTTTCATCTCCATGCTTGTACTTTCGCTAAAAATGGCATGGAGGTATGCCAGGCTTTCCTCATACCAGCGGTCGAGGTTCGTCACCGTGCGTGGCGGGGAGCTTCGAATTGCTGAGTACCACAGGAGCTGGAGAACAGCGGACCTTTTCGAGAACAAGAGCCTTTCCTGCCTCTGTCATTGCGAAGACCGGAATGGATACTCCTGCCTGGAGCAATGCCGCAGGGCCTGCCTGTTCTCTGGCATGCCGGGACGCACACGCCGTGATGATGTCC